>NZ_JBEOPM010000003.1:0-278277 GCF_040310165.1 Shewanella sp. AC91-MNA-CIBAN-0169 | reverse complement strand
GGGGTGACTGATGGGGCTCGAACCCACGACAACCGGAATCACAATCCGGGACTCTACCAACTGAGCTACAATCACCACTGACTTTCAATTCTACTAACCAATACGACAGAAACAGTACATGCCGAATGGTGCGCCCAGAAGGATTCGAACCTTCGGCCTTACCCTCCGGAGGGGTACGCTCTATCCAGCTGAGCTATGGGCGCTCGCCTTGGTTAGCGACGCATATATTAGGGATAAAACACCGTCACGTCTAGCCCTGATTTGCTTTTTTTAACTGACTGATTAACTTTTGACTCATTTGCGCTAACTATTTGCTCACTTCTTACTTATTCGCACTCATTTACGAGAGTTATTAACTTTATACTGACATTAATTTAGCTTGGATCACATTTGTATTTATGGTAATTATAATGATTGTTCAACAATAATTTGTTCACATAATTAATAGGATAACGGTC
This sequence comes from Shewanella sp. AC91-MNA-CIBAN-0169, assembly GCF_040310165.1. NCBI lineage: Bacteria > Pseudomonadati > Pseudomonadota > Gammaproteobacteria > Alteromonadales > Shewanellaceae > Shewanella > Shewanella sp. AC91-MNA-CIBAN-0169. The sequence goes on along the minus strand of NZ_JBEOPM010000003.1, from coordinate 277,819 downwards.
AACAAGGGTATGGATACTGCAATAAGTCACTCAATAGCCTCTCCACGAGTCGAGCATCTGCAAAAAAGGATCGCTCGCTTAAAGCGTTTGGCTAAAAAATATAAACGTTCTGAGACTATTCAGAACGCTTTACTGGGTATTTCTAATATTGCGACCCAGGTCACTTCACTTGATGATTTTTATCAACGAGTACACTTACATCTGCAGCAACTTATCCCTGCAGAAAACTTTTTTATTGCATCTCAAGACCAAAAAACCGGACTGACAAGTTTACCTTTTTTTGCCGACCAACAAGATTCTCACCCAACGGAACTCTACCCAGACCAGGAAATATCAGCATTACTTAATAGTGGTTTAACAGGTTATGTGCTCCGTAATGGCACACCTTTGTTATGCGACGATAATAAGTTTAATGAATTGATCGCCAGTGGCGATATTAAAAGCCTTGGCTCTCCAAGTCATCAATGGCTTGGCGTACCCATCAAGAACCAAGATGTCGTCAGTGGTGTACTTGTTGTACAAAGCTATAACGAAGCCAATACCTACGGTGAACTTGAATTAGAATTAATGGGTTTCATTTGCCATCATATTTCTGGGGTAATGGAACGGCTTGAGCATCATGAACAACTAGAACAAGCCATTGTTGAACGCACCAAAGAACTCAGCCAAGCTTATGAAAAAGTCAAAAAAGAGATAACGGAACGAGTTAAAGCCGAAAAATTGCAAAAAGCCTTATTCGAAATTGCCGATTTATCTGCATCAAATGTACTCCAACAAGACTTTTATTTACGACTTCACACTATTATGAGTCAATTAATACCGGCTGATAACTGTTTTATCTCATTGATAAACGATAACAATATGTTGTCGTTTCCTTTCTATGTTTCGCAAATGACAACCGAATATCCAGCCTCTCGTCCTATGCAGGATGGGCTAACAGAATACATCCTAGAACATAAATTACCGCGGTTATTATCATCTAAAGATATCGCTGACATGGTTGCTAATGGTGAGATTTACGCAAAATCACCAGAATTAAACAAAACCGATAGAATGCATCAATGGATAGGCATTCCGCTGATCATTAATGGCGATGTCGCTGGCGCATTAACGATTTATAGCTTGGGTGACGCTCATATTTATCAATTGAAAGATTTAGAGTTGCTGACGTTTGTGTCTCAGCATATGGCCAATGCTATTGAACGTAAATTGGCAGCTGAGTCACTGAAAAATAGCCATGAGCAGTTAGAAGATAAAGTCGTTAAACGCACTCGAGCACTCGCTGAACTGAACAGCAATCTTCAACAAGAAATTAATCAGCGCCGAAAGATTGAAGATCAACTCTTATACGATGCTCAGCATGATGGACTGACAGGATTACCCAATCGCAGCTATTTAATGGAACGATTATCACAAGCATTAAAACACTTGCGCCGGCATGGATTGGATCAGTTTGCATTATTATTTATCGATCTCGACCGCTTTAAAGTGATCAATGATTCTTTTGGTCATCTCGAAGGCGATCGCTTTTTAATTGAAACCGCACAACGTATCAAGTCATGTGTACGTGAAAATGACACTCTAGCAAGAATGGGCGGTGATGAATTTGTTATTTTGCTGGATTCTATTAATGCCACGGAAGATGCTATCGAGGTCAGTGATCGTATTTTACAAGCGTTGTCGATGCCCTATCAGCTCGCCAAACAAGAGTTCATCTCAGGTGCCAGTATCGGAATTGCATTTAGTGGACGTAATAAATTAGTCACCAGCGAGTCACTACTTCGTGATGCTGACGCTGCTATGTATCAGGCTAAAGCCAATGGTAAAGGTTGTTATGTTATTTTTGACGACAAGCTCAGCGCACAATCTAAGCTACAACATGAATTGGAAATTGATTTTAAAAACGCCCTAGACAAACAAGAATTTGAAATTAACTACGTTGAAGTGGTCGATTTTACTAATGGTGAAATCATTGCTATTGAACCTCACGTTGAGTGGCACCATCCCAAACAAGGCATAATTGAACATGGCAAAATGAAAAGTCTTGCCGCACAATACCAGCTCACACTTAATATCGACGGTTATATTTTTTCTCACTTAAGTGAACAGTATCAATTTCTTAAACAAAAATATGGACCGTCAGTATACTTACATCTATCCATTAGCAGCCAGCACATCAAAAATAAATTCGTATTACGCAATCTCAAGCAAACGATTAAAAGTAGCAACATCAATCTTGAGAAATTAATATTATTCTTTAACGAAAAAGCACTAGTGCAAGACACCGAAAACCACATCAATGGTTTCGAGCTAATCTCGCAACTAGGCGTGCAAATCGGGATCGATGGCTATGGCACAGGTTACAGTTCACTCAGTTGCCTGAGCTTTTTACCGATTAAGGCATTAAAGTTAGATGATGACATCAGTAAGCATTTACTCAATGACAAACAGTTACAATTAGTCAAAGCTTACCAACTGACGGCACAAACACTTAATTTCGATATGTACGCCACCACAGTAGACACACAACAACAAGTAAGGCAGTTTTTAGAACTGGGTTATGTGCGTGGTCAAGGACGAGCGATCAGTAAACTTTTTAACGAAAAAAAAAAGCCACATAAGGCCTGTGCCTAATCAATAAGTCCAACCCAATTAGCACTATTTTTTAAACATATCGCGTATGTTGGCGATGTGACTTTTACTGGTTTCGACACGCTGCTCTTCTGTTTGAACAGGCTTACGGTTTTCCCAAATTAAGTCATCTTGCGGTAACTCAAGTAAAAAACGGCTCGGCTCACATCGCATTGTTTCACCAAATTGGCGACGTTCACGGCATATTACAAACCACAATTCACGTTGTGCACGGGTAATACCCACATACGCAAGACGGCGTTCTTCATCGACATTATCTTCGTCAATACTCGACTGATGCGGCAAAATGCGCTCTTCAACGCCCACCATAAATACAAAAGGATATTCCAGTCCTTTAGAGGCATGTAACGTCATTAACTGAACTTGATCGCCACCTTCATCCTCACTGTTGCGTTCCATCATGTCGCGCAGGGTTAATCGAGTAACCACTTCTGGTAGCGTCATCGGTTCATCTAACTCATCACCTTCGAGCATTTCGGTAACCCAGCGGTATAATTCCGAAATATTCTTCATCCTCATTTCAGCTGCTTTAGCGCTGGTACTCGTTTCGTATAAGTAATCTTCGTAATTTATTTTACGTATAAGCTGTTTAATCGCTTCAACAGGCTCACCCCGCGTGGCAACTTCACCAGTATCAACAATAAATTTACCAAATTGATACAAGGAGTTAACCGCAGCTGGTGCTAAGTGATGGTTGAGTTCAACATCAAAAATAGCTTCAAATAATGATATATGCTTTTGATTGGCAAAATTACCTAAACGCTCCAGCGACGCAGGGCCGATACCACGCTTAGGTAAGTTAACCACCCGTAAAAAAGCATTGTCATCGTCAGGGTTCACCACTAAACGTAAATATCCCATGATATCTTTAATTTCTGCACGAGAAAAAAATGAAGTACCACCACTAAGCTTATAAGGAATACGGTTGGTCATAAGCGATCGTTCGAGTAAACGAGACTGATGATTACCTCGGTATAAAATGGCGTAATCACCGAACTTAGTCCGCCCAACAAACTTATGCCGAATGATCTCGGCAACCACTCGTTCAGCTTCCTGCTCTTCGTTAGCGGCAATTAATACTCTTAAGGGCTCACCGTAAGCTAACTCACTGAATAACGCTTTGTCGTACACATGAGGGTTGTTAGCAATCAAAATATTGGCTGCCCGAAGAATACGTTGGCTTGAACGATAGTTTTGCTCTAACTTTATGAGTTTAAGTTTTGGGAAGTCAGTCCCTAATAACACCAGGTTCTGTGGCTTTGCACCACGCCAAGAATAAATAGACTGATCATCATCACCTACCACCGTAAAACGTGCTCGCTCGCCCACCAGTAATTTAACTAACTCATATTGGCTGGTATTGGTATCTTGATACTCATCCACCAGCAAATATTGAATTTTAGTCTGCCAACGGGTGCGGACTTCTTCATTCATCCGCAATAATAAGGTTGGAATTAAGATTAGGTCATCAAAATCGAGCGCATTGTAAGATTTCATATGCTGAGCATACCTGGCATATAACATGGCAAATAATTGGCTTTGCTCATCTTTTGCCATACTTTTTGCTTGCTGAGGGATCACTAATCCCCCTTTCCAATTCGATATCGCTGATGCCAAAGATTTGATCAGGTCTTTATCATCATCTAACTCATCTTCGGTCAGTTCTTTTAATAACGCGAAAGTGTCTTGGTCATCAAACAATGAAAAACCCGCTTTAAGCCCAAGCACTTTATGCTCGCGCTTAATGATTTCGAGCCCTAAGGTGTGAAAAGTAGAAATCCATAATCCGCGCGCTTCTTTGCGCCCCATCGACTGAGCAACACGTTCTTTCATTTCACGGGCGGCTTTGTTGGTAAAGGTTACTGCGGCAATATTACGGGCTTTATAGCCACACTTTTCAACTAAGTAAGCAATTTTATTAATGATTACACGTGTTTTACCACTCCCCGCGCCAGCGAGCACTAAGCATGGACCCGATACATAATGTACGGCTTCATTTTGCCCTGGATTGAGTTTCATTAATCATTACACCTTGCTTAGCCTTAAACGAAGGCGGATCATAGCAGAATCAACTGATGACGGTTAACGAAAAATCACACTTAGTGTTTGGAAAAGCGCTTACCTCGGTTACAATTAAATCAATGTCTCAGTAGGGAATCATCATGATTAATCCAAAGAAAATAGAAGAGCTCGCGAAACAACTTAGCGATAACTTACCCAGCGGTGTTAAGCAATTTGCCGGTGAGTTTGAAGAACGCAGCAAGCAGATATTACAAAACCAATTGATGAAACTGGACGTGGTATCGCGCGAAGAGTTTGAGGTTCAGCAACATGTGTTGCTTAAAACCCGCGAGAAGCTTGAAGCATTACAAGCGCAAGTGAATGAGTTAGAAAAAAAGTTTGCCGAGTAACTAACCTAAATTCGGAATAACGATTGATATTACTGACTCTGTAATCGTTTTAACTCATTTACAGACATAAAAAATGACGCTATTTAGCGTCATTTTTTTACACCCACTAAGCTTGTTAACCTCAGTTCTGGTTAAGAGACTCTGCTAATGCATACAAGCAAAGAGCGACGTTTTCGCGACGGGCACCATAGCCCATTAAGCCGATGCGCCATGCTTTACCCGCTAAAGCACCTAAGCCTGCACCAATTTCTAAATTATATTCTTCCAATAAATACTTACGCACTGCAGCATCATCAACACCATCTGGAATATAAACGGTATTAAGTTGCGGTAAACGAGACGCTTCTTCAACCACAAATTTCAATCCAAGCTTGGTTAATCCATCGCGTAATAACTGATGCATTTTACGGTGTCTTGCCCAGGCATTTTCGAGCCCTTCATTGGCTAACAAACGTAAAGACTCATGGAGGGAATATAATGCATTAACGGGTGCAGTATGATGATAGCTGCGCTTAGCACCAGCGCCGTTGCCCCAATAACCCATCACTAAGGTTTGATCTAAAAACCAACTCTGCACCTGGGTGGTACGAGCTTTTAGTTTAGCAACGGCTTTAGGCGAAAATGACACCGGAGATAAACCGGGCACACAAGATAAGCACTTTTGGCTGCCTGAATAAATGGCATCAATGCCCCACTCATCCACCAGCAATTCAACGCCACCCAATGAGGTCACCGCATCAACAATACTGATACAGTCATGTAATTGCGCCAAGGTGCACAATGTTTTGGCATCCGACAGCGCACCCGTCGAGGTTTCTGCATGTACAAAGGCTAAAAATTTGGCATCAGGATGCGCGACAAGTGCAGCTTCAACTTTATCTGGGCATACGGGTTCGCCCCATTCATTGTCGACCACAACTGCAACACCGCCAACACGCTCAACGTTTTGGCGCATGCGCTCACCAAACACCCCATTACGACACACGATTACCTTTTCACCTGGTTCAACTAAATTGACAAAACAGGTTTCCATGCCAGCACTGCCTGGGGCAGATACAGCTAAGGTCATTTCGTTTTTAGTTTGAAAAGCATATTGAATTAAGCTTTTTAGCTCATCCATCATGCCAACAAATAATGGGTCAAGGTGGCCAATAGTCGGCCTTGATTGTGCCGCAAGCACTTCAGGATACACATCAGATGGGCCTGGACCCATTAAGATTCGGCGCGGTGGCATAAAAGCTGGAATTGTTGGTACGGGTAACATCAATGTCTCCTTAAAATGAGGTCGAAATTCATAATTCAGTATGAATCTGGAAAAATTTACCCTACATATAAAGCAAACTATACCAATCAGTTGCTGCAAAATACATTAACATCAATTTATTAGTGGTCGTTGGTAATCGTTTCTACAAACCTACGAATATTTTTTCGTTTTAGGCAAACTGACAATACCACATTGAAGCACTAAATCACCTCAGAATGGTCGTTAACCTGAACTAGGGATAACAAACGCCTCTCAAACAGCCCTTTGCCTTGCTAACGGTGTTGAATTAACTTGCAATAGACCCGCGCTATTGACGCGTCTATTCGCCTTGTTAGTAAAACAAATGACAAGTTTGATAGTGATAAACGTCTAAGTTTATGATCTTTATTATCATATCTTGGTCTCTTATTCCGAGATCAGGTTAGTTAAAAATGGCTTACGATTTTGCTTTAGCGCTATTTAAAAATAACTGATATGCCGGGCTGTGGGTTTCTTCTTGATAAACGAAACCTAACTCCGTTAAAAACTGTGCAAATGCCACGTCGTCTTTAGCCGGAACTTCAAACCCAGTTAACACCCTGCCAAAGGCTGCCCCATGGTTGCGGTAATGAAATAAACTGATATTCCATTTACTCTGTAAAGTGGTTAAAAACTTCAACAATGCCCCTGGATGCTCAGGAAATTCAAAACTAAACAAGCGCTCTTCTAGTGGCTCAAGTGGGTGACCACCGACCATATAACGCACATGTAATTTAGCGGTTTCATCTTGAGATAAATCTTGAACTTCAAAGCCTTCAGACTCAAGTTTAGCGATAATTTCGCTTAGCTCTGCTTGGCCACCGGTAAGACGAATGCCGGCAAATACCACCGCAATGTCACGGCTACTAAAGCGATAGTTAAATTCGGTCATCACCCGTTTATCGAGTAACTCGCAAAAACGTAAAAAGCTGCCAGGCTTTTCAGGGATTTTTACCGCTAGTACCGCTTCTTTTTGCTCAGCTAATTCACAGCGTTCAGACACATAACGTAAACTATGAAAATTCACATTAGCGCCACTCAATATTGCCGCGACTTTTTTCGGTGCATTAATGGAGTCATCTTGTTGGGCCATGTATTTTTTAAGCCCAGCAATCGACAAGGCCCCTGCAGGTTCAGCTATCGCGCGGGTATCTTCAAAAATATCTTTTACTGCCGCACAAATTTCATCAGAAGTAACAGTAACCACTTCATCAACGTATTCACGCGCTAAGCGAAATGGCTCTGTACCAATGCGTTTAACCGCTACGCCGTCAGCAAACAAACCGACTTGAGCCAGTGTCACTGGTTCATCGGCTTCTAATGCCGCCTTTAAACATGCTGCATCTTCGGGTTCGACTCCAATGATCCTCACTTGTGGCATTACCGCTTTATAATAAGCCGCAATACCGGCAATTAAGCCACCACCGCCAACGGGCACAAACACGATTTCGATATCGCGTTGCTGCTGGACCATTTCTTGCGCAATAGTGCCTTGCCCCGCAATAACCGCTTCATCATCAAAAGGAGCGATATAAACACGCCCTTCTGTTACCGACAGATTCTTTGCATAGTCATTGGCTTGATCAAACGCCTGCCCATGAAGCACCACATTGCCACCTAAGCGTTTCACAGCATCAATCTTAATATCTGGCGTGGTACTAGGCATTACAATTACGGCATCAATACCGCGACTGGCAGCAGACATCGCTACCCCTTGAGCGTGATTGCCCGCCGATGCACACACCACACCTCTATCACACTCATCTTGAGTTAACGCTGCTATACGGTTGTAGGCACCACGTATTTTAAATGAATGCACAGGTTGCATATCTTCACGCTTTAAATACACCTGACAACCAAAGCGAGCAGACAATTTATTCATGCTCGACAATGGCGTCACTTTAGCCACATCATAAACAGACGATAGCAAAATTTTCTGTAAATAATAATGCGCTAAATCTAATTGAGTTTGAGACGCCAAAGCCAACATATTACCCCTCCAGCTTAGTGCGATCGCGTACCGCACCTTTATCTGCACTGGTTGCAAGTAATGCATAAGCTTTAAGGGCTAATGACACATAACGCTCACGAGACACCGGCTTCCAACCTAACGGGCCTTTAGCATCCATCGCAGTGCGACGCTGAGTCAGCTCTGCTTCACTAACATTTAATTGAATGCTGCGCTTGGGAATATCGATCGCAATTTGATCGCCGTTTTCGATCAGTGCAATAGTGCCACCTGATGCAGCTTCTGGTGACACATGGCCAATAGACAAACCAGAAGTACCACCCGAAAAACGACCATCGGTAATTAACGCACATTTAGCGCCTAAACCACGCGATTTCAAATAGGTTGTTGGATACAGCATTTCTTGCATACCAGGGCCACCTTTTGGGCCTTCGTAGCGAATAACAACCACATCACCTTCAACCACTTCGCCGCCTAAAATACCGGCTACCGCATCATCTTGGCTTTCGTACACGCGGGCACTACCAACAAAAGTTAAATTAGACTCATCAACCCCTGCCGTTTTGACAATACAGCCATCAACGGCCACATTACCTGACAATACCGCTAAGCCACCTTCTTGACTAAAGGCAAACTCACGCGAACGAATACAGCCATTTTCACGGTCGTCATCAACACTGTCCCAACGACAATTTTGGCTAAATGCTTTAGTGGTTGGAATACCAGCAGGGCCGGCACTAAAAAAGCGGATTACATCTGGGTCGTTAGTTTGTTTAATGTCGTATTTAGCTAAAACTGATTTTAAATCGCCGCCATTGTCTGCGGCCACATGCGGTACATCGTTATGGATTAAACCTGCTCTATCTAACTCGCCTAAAATACCCATCACCCCACCAGCACGGTGAACATCTTCCATATGATATTTAGGCGTTGATGGTGCAACTTTACATAGATGAGGCACTAAGCGCGATATGCGATCAATATCGGCCATAGTAAAGTCAATTTCCGCCTCTTGCGCGGCAGCCACTAAATGCAACACTGTATTAGATGAACCGCCCATGGCAACATCAAGTACCATGGCATTTTCAAATGATTTAAATGACGCAATATTACGTGGCAATGCCGTTTCATCGTCATGCTTGTAATAACGTTCAGCCAACATCATCACGCGACGACCCGCTTCTAAAAATAATTCACGACGGTCTTCATGAGTTGCGAGCATAGAACCGTTACCCGGTAACGATAAGCCTAAGGCTTCGGTTAAACAGTTCATCGAATTAGCAGTAAACATGCCCGAGCATGAGCCACAAGTAGGGCAAGCACTGCGTTCGATTTGCTTACTGTCTTCGTCACTGACATTAGAGTCTGCACCGGCGATCATGGCATCAACTAAATCAAGCTTAATAATTTGATCAGATAGCTTGGTTTTACCCGCTTCCATTGGTCCACCGGATACAAATACCACCGGAATATTTAACCGTAGCGCCGCCATTAACATGCCAGGAGTAATTTTGTCGCAGTTAGAAATACACACTAATGCATCTGCACAATGCGCATTCACCATGTATTCAACACTGTCTGCAATTAACTCGCGCGACGGTAAGCTATACAGCATGCCGCCATGGCCCATCGCAATACCGTCATCTACGGCAATGGTATTAAATTCTTTGGCAATGCCACCTGCTTCTTCAATGGCACCTGCAACCAATGATCCCATATTCTTTAAATGCACATGCCCAGGGACAAACTGAGTGAACGAATTGGCTATCGCGATGATAGGTTTACCAAAATCATTTTCTTTCACGCCAGTGGCACGCCATAGTGCGCGGGCGCCTGCCATGTTGCGGCCTTCGGTGCTGGTTGCTGAACGTAATTTTGGCATTGCTAATATCCTTGTTTAATGTGGATCGCGTTATCGGTTTATTCACCTTATAACGACTAAAATAATCTCTAAATAAATAGTCTCTAACTAAATCGTGCTGGATTTAATCGTAAACTTTAGCCGTTGGCGACTTGGTTTAATGGTGCCGCCGATAGCACTTTACAGTGCGTGACATCAATTAATTTATCTAACTGGTTGCTGAGCAATTCAATGGCACGTTCGGCCTCAACCCATAAGTCGACCGCCATACTGGCGTCTTCATTAATGCGAACCTGCATTTGGGTGACTTTAAAACCACGATGGCGAGTAACACGTAGCACGCGTTCCAGTACTTCGGGACGTTGTTGAACGGTTATTTCTAATGCATGCATCATGTTTGCTTCTCCATTTGATCCATCATTTCACTATTACTCGCACCCGGTGGCACTAGAGGCCATACATTAAAAGCATCATCAATCGACACATGTAACATAAAAGGACCGCTACTGTTCAACATATCATCTAACCCTTGTTCGACTTGATCCGCTCGCGTTATCGTTCGACCTGGAATATCAAACGCCGATGCCATCAGGACAAAGTTAGGATTGTCAGATAAATCTGTTTCACTGTAACGCTCTTCAAAAAATAACTGTTGCCATTGCTTAACCATACCCAGTTTTTGATTATCAATCAGTAAGATTTTTACCGGTAATTTACGACGCTTAATGGTGGTCAATTCTTGAACATTCATCATAAACGAACCATCACCAGAGACCGTGACCACAGTAGCATCAGGTCGGGCAACTTGGGCACCAATAGCAGCAGGTAAGCCAAAACCCATAGTGCCTAAGCCAGCACTGGATAAATGATCCTCAGGACGGCGGAACCACATGTGCTGTGCAACCCACATTTGATGCTGGCCGACATCACAAGCAACAACACTGTCTTCTGGTAGTTTATTGGCTAAACGGCGTAACATCGCTGGCGCATAAATTAAATCACCTGGATGTTGGTAATTCCATTGGTGCTTACGGGATAACTCCTCAACATCGGCTTGCCATTGAGCAATATCCAGTTTGCCAGTAACGGCGGCCGTTAATGCAGGTAACACTATGCTAAGTTCAGCAGCTATCGCCACGTCAGCTTGACGTAACTTACCGATTTCGGCGGCATCGATGTCTAAATGCAATACTTTGGCATTACTGGCAAAACTCGCAAGCCGACCGGTAACGCGGTCATCAAAACGCGCGCCTACGACCATCAATAAATCACATTCTTGCACAGCAAGGTTTGCCCCTTTGCCACCATGCATACCCAACATGCCTAAATAACCTTTAGAGCCATGTGCAATACTGCCCAAACCCTTTAACGTTGCCACTGATGGAATGCCTGTGGTGTCGATAAACTGACGCAACTGCGCAACTGCGCCAGCCATACCCACACCACCACCAACATACAACATAGGCTTCTTAGCATGCTTAATTAATTCCGCTGCCGCATCTAAGTCAGTCACCAGAGGCTGTAATTCATCATTAACACTTTGAAGGGGGGTTTTGTATTCTAATGCTGCAAGTTGAATGTCTTTGGGAATATCAACTAAAACCGGACCAGGACGTCCTTCTGCTGCAATTTCAAAAGCGCGATATAAGGTGGGAATAAGCTCATTGATGTCGGTGACCATAAAACTGTGTTTGGTGCATGACAACGACATACCTAATACATCTATCTCTTGGAATGCATCGGTACCGATAACACTAGTAGACACTTGGCCCGTTATGGCAACTAGTGGAACCGAGTCAAGTAAAGCGTCGGCAAGTGAGGTGATTAAGTTAGTGGCCCCTGGGCCTGATGTTGCAAAGCACACCCCGGTTTTACCACTAGCACGGGCATATCCCACGGCAGCAAACGCGGCACCTTGTTCATGACGGCTAAGCAAGTGCTCTACAGGACCACCATAAAGGGCATCATAGATTGGCATAATCGCCCCACCAGGATAACCAAATACGGTTGTCACACCATGTGCTGCTAGCACTTTGATTACTGCATCCGCGCCGCGCATTTTCTGTCCTGCTTCCATATGTTGCTCTCTACTTCGTCAATGTATCTGCTACTCTACTGTGTAATATTGGGTCTTTGGTTTTACTTAAGCCTAAAACTAAAAAACCCCCGGTCCTTTCGGAGCGGGGGTTTTTGCAATCTGTTTGACTCTTAGGTCAGTCTAGTTGCCAAAACGCCACCCCCGCTGTGACTTAATAATCACTACGGTAATAATTTCGAGAATGAGAATGGCTGTGTGGTTTAACATGTTTTAGACTGTATCCTAAGTTTCTAGTATTAATTCGTTTGGTTATGTTCAAATAACATTACGGTATAACTAACAAGTACCATAAAAGATTTATCCAGCACAACTAAAAAATTGCCATTATAAAAAAAATTCAGCTTCCCTGCCGAGACAATGCAAACAACAACAAAAACTTAACGCATGAGTTCAACGAATAAATAATTAGAACTCAATCTAACAATTTGTTTTTTCAGCGTCCTAATCAATAACATTAGGACGTTTCGATTGATGCCTGTCCGACAACGACAACATAAACATGTTGCAAAAAACACTGAACAGGTACTTCACCAGTGACCTTATACGTTAGCTCGCTTCAACAATACTTTTCATATCGGTCATGTAACCACGTAACTCAGCGCCGATATACTCAACCTCTGTATTACGAATTTGTTCATTGACGTCGATTAAGCGAAGGTTATCAACACCTGTTGCTTGATCTTTAAGTCCAGCACCTAAATACTCAGATGGCATAGCGTTAACATAATCACGTAACATAGGTACCGCTGCATGGTTGAATAAGTAACAACCGTATTCAGCCGTATCCGAGATAACCACGTTCATTTCATATAAACGCTTACGTGCAATTGTATTGGCAATCAACGGTGTTTCATGTAGCGATTCATAATAAGCCGACTCTTCAACAATGCCTGCTGCAACCATGGTATCAAATGCAAGTTCAACACCCGCTTTGATCATTGCCACTAAGAAAATACCTTTGTCGAAATAGGTTTGTTCATCGATATGTTCAGATGATACTGGCGCATTTTCAAATGCGGTTTCGTTAGTTTCAGCTCTCCAACGTAACAAGTTGGTGTCATCATTAGCCCAGTCTTCCATCATAGTGCGAGAGAATTCACCGCTAATAATGTCGTCCATGTGCTTTTCAAACAACGGTTTAAGGATAACCTTTAACTCTTCAGCCATATCAAATGCTTTGATTTTTGCTGGGTTTGATAAGCGATCCATCATGTTGGTAATGCCGCCGTGCTTAAGCGCTTCGGTAACAGTCTCCCAACCTTGCTGAATTAACTTGCCGGCATAACCAGGTTCAACACCATCAGCGACCATTTTCTCATAACCTAAAATGGCACCCGTTTGTAACATGCCACACAAAATGGTCTGCTCGCCCATCAAATCTGACTTAACTTCAGCCACAAACGATGACATTAATACACCGGCACGGTCGCCACCGGTAGCACTGGCATAAGCTTTAGCAATCGCTAAACCATCACCATTTGGATCATTTTCTGGATGTACTGCAATCAATGTCGGTACGCCAAAACCGCGCTTGTATTCCTCACGGACTTCCGTAGCAGGGCATTTTGGCGCAACCATAACCACAGTAATGTCTGGACGAACTTGCATACCTTCTTCAACGATATTGAATCCGTGTGAATAAGATAACGTAGCACCTTGCTTCATTAATGGCATAACCGCATTAACGACATTAGTGTGTTGCTTATCTGGTGTTAGGTTTAACACTAAATCAGCTGCAGGAATAAGCTCTTCAAAGGTGCCAACTTTAAAACCGTTATCGGTGGCTTTTTGCCATGATGCACGCTTTTCAGCAATGGCTTGCGGACGTAAGGCAAAAGAAATATTTAGGCCTGAGTCACGCATGTTTAAACCTTGGTTAAGGCCTTGTGCGCCGCAACCTAAAATCACGATGTTCCAATCTTTAATATATTGGCAACCGTCACTGAATTCAGTACGGTCCATAAAGCGGCATTGTGCTAATTGAGCTAATTGTTGACGTAAATTCAGAGAGTTAAAATAGTTAGCCATCTGATACCACCTTTAAAATTTAGTAATTTGGGACTCAACATCTTATAAGTCAGCGACCTTAAGCGTTGTGATTGAAGTCACTATAGCGCATGCATATGATTGCTTAAAATGATATATTCGGGACATGACGTTGCAATTAATGCAACATGGAATGCTTAACCTAATATTTAACTTACACTCAACTTAATGCGTGCTTGAAGGTGCTGTGATGGATATCCGTTCACTTAAAATGTATTTACACTTATGCGATAGCCTGCATTTTGCCAAAACGGCGGAGCAATCGCATGTTAGTCCGTCAACCTTAAGCCGTGCGTTGCAGCGGTTAGAAGAGGAACTGGGCAGTAAATTATTTGACCGAGACAATCGAAGCGTCACGATTACCCATGCAGGCGTTGAATTTAAACGTTTTGCAGAGCAAACATTATCGGAATGGACCCAGCTGCGCAGTCGAATTGACCCAAGCCAACAGTTTTTACATGGCAATCTTAATTTGTACTGTTCAGTTACCGCAGCTTATAGCCATTTACCGGCACTGTTAGATCGGTTTAGACGTGAGCATCCCCATGTCGATATCAATCTCAACACGGGAGATCCAGCCAATGCGGTCAACCAAATTCAAAAAAATCGCGCCGATATCGCGATTATTGCATTACCGGAGGCGTTTCCAAGTAGCTTGCATTTTACTCCGATTGATAAAGTACCGATTTCCGTCATTGCGCCCACAATACAATGCCAAGTTCAGCAATGGGTAAACCAGCCAAAAATTGACTGGGCTAAACTGCCCTATATCGTACCGGACCATGGTCCCGGCAGAAAAAGGATTGATTTATGGTTTAAGCAAATGGGCATAAAACCCAATATTTATGCCCAAGTCTCTGGTCAGGAGGCGATTGTCTCTATGGTCGCGCTCGGCTGTGGTGTTGGTATTAGTCCAGAAGCGGTGATCCACAATAGTCCGGTACGCGATCGCATCCAAACCTTAGCTTCGCCAATCCCGATCCCGCCATTTGAATTAGGCTGTTGCTGCAAAGAAAAACGCACCAATGATCCAATCATTAGTGCGTTCTTAGACATCATTTAATGGTGCCGTGTAGATTGTTTAAGCTAATTGACTTAAGGCAGTGGCGGCATCTCAATATCTAACCGAGTAACCAGTAGTTGGTCGACTTTGTATGAGTCAATATCGACTACCTCAAATTTGTAACCTGCATAATTGACAAAGTCAGTACGTTTGGGGATTTTGCGCAACATATACATCATAAAACCAGCAATGGTTTCGTAATTTTGATTATGCGGAAACACTTCAATATTAAATGCTCGCATGACATCAGTAATCGGTGTAACCCCATCGACTAACCAAGAGTTACCATCACGGGCAACAATTTGTTCTTCACTTTCATGTAATGACCACGCGCCCATAACGGCACTTTGTAAATCATTGGTGGTAACTATGCCAACAACCAAAGCATATTCGTTCATCACCACCGCAAAGTCGGAACGATTATTCTTAAAATATTCCATCGACTCAGACAAGGTTAACGTATCTGGAATGATGAGGCAGTTATGCACTAACGTACTGCCTTTTAAGGTGATGTTCTCGCCGTTAATTACCCTAATCAGTAACTCTTTTGCATCAACAAAACCTTTGATCATATCCAGTTGACCATCACAAACTAAAAATTTGTTATGCGGGTTTTTAGCAATTTTCTGTTTGATGTCTTCTTCGCTGTCTTGCAGTAAAAAATACACTAAACTTTCACGTGCTGTCATTGCAGAGGTCACCGACACCGACTGCATTTCAAACACGTTTTCCATCATTTGTTGTTCGCCTTTATCCATCACCCCAGCTTCAGTACCGGCTGTCATCATGGCGTAAATATCATCATGGGTGACTTGGTCATTACGTGCTGTAGGCACTTGCAACAATTTAAAAATTGCATTGGCCAAACCATTAAAAATCCACACAAACGGCTTTAATACTTTAATGCACAAAATAATTGGCATTACAAAAGTGACCGCGACTTGCTCTGGGATCACCATAGCAATTCGTTTAGGCATCAAATCAGCAAATAAAATAAACAACGAAGTGACCGTCACAAATGAACAAACAAAACTCAGCTGTAAACCCCACTCATTGCCCAATAAAGGCAACAGTAATTGTTCAAAATGAGGTCTAAAGGCTGATTCACCCACAATACCGCCCATAATCGCGACCGCATTGAGTCCGATTTGTACCACGGTAAAAAAACTGCCTGGATGCGCCTGAAGTTTAAGCACTTTTGCGGCACGTAAATCGCCCTCATCAGCCATTAATTGCAAACGCATTTTTCGTGATGCCGCGAGGGCAATTTCAGACATAGAAAAAAAACAACTAATGCCGATCAGGCACAAGATGATCAATAAATTATCAGAGAGGCTCATAGTTTACCTTTACCTGAATACTAGCCAAAATATCAGGAATGTATGTACATATCTTTGTTGCAAAATGGGCAAATGCAAGACCTCAGCCATTTATTAACATTCAAATTAATAAGGCTAATGATTCAATACAGATAGAAATAACGAGTGATGGAATATCATTATAGTGTTTCACGACAACAGACCTATTTATACTCGGTCTCTGCGAACTATAAAGCGACGGTATTCTACTCAACATCAGTCATTTAAACTAGCTTACAAGCACAACTTTATCTCACTTATTTAGCCTTTATCACGCAAAAAAAAACATCACTGCTAAACTGTAACCACCTCTTCATTTGTATATTATTCAAACAAAAGGAATTGTTGATGGCGATAGCCTGTGTATTTACTCGAGCAAGTTGTGGTGTAGAAGCGCCAAGAGTCACTGTTGAAGTTCATTTAAGCAACGGTTTACCCGCATTTAATCTAGTCGGACTGCCAGAAACTTCTGTCAAAGAAGCCAAAGAGCGTGTCAGAAGTGCGTTGATTAATGCGGGATTTGAATTCCCTCAAAAAAGAATTACCGTCAACCTAGCCCCAGCAGATTTACCAAAACAAGGTGGCCGCTATGATTTGCCTATTGCAGTCGGTATTCTCGCCGCATCAAATCAAGTTCCAGCTAAAGCGTTACACCAATGCGAGTTTGTTGGTGAGCTGGCTCTTTCTGGGCAAATTAGACCTTGCAGTGGATTATTGCCAGCCATTATTGCGGCACGTAATGATCAGCACCATTTTTTTATGCCCATCGAAAATAGACATGAAGCAGAGCTGGTTGGCTATAAGCACAGTTATTTTGTCGCTCACTTGCAAAACTTGGCGGCATTTCTACATGGCCAAGCACAATTACCGTTACTCGATACCTTACCCGAGTGGATTGAAGAAGAACCTCTGATGCAATCATCGCTATGTATGAGCGATGTTATTGGCCAATATCAGGCAAAACACGGGCTTGAAATCGCCGCAGCCGGAGGACATAACATGCTATTTATTGGCCCCCCAGGGACGGGGAAAAGTATGTTAGCCAATCGTATTATTCCGTTATTGCCAAAACTCACCTACGACGAAGCCATTGAAGTAGCAGCGATTCACTCTGTCGCCGGATTACATGTACAACCGCAAAACTTCCTTAACCGCCCTTTTCGCTCGCCGCATCATACATCATCATCTATTGCACTTATTGGCGGCGGCAGCCATCCCAAACCAGGTGAGATATCATTGGCGCACCGTGGAATATTATTTCTTGATGAAATAGCAGAGTTTCCTCGTAAAGTATTGGATTGTCTGCGTGAACCTTTGGAAACGGGTCAAGTTGAGATTTCACGTGCGGCAGCAAAATTGACCTTCTTAAGTCGATTTCAACTCATTGCCGCAATGAACCCAAGCCCTTGTGGTGATACGGAGCGCGCACGTTCGACCCCGGATCAAATTCAGCGTTACTTATCACGTTTATCTGGGCCGTTTTTAGACCGCTTCGATTTAACCGTAGATGTTCCTAAACTTCCTGCTGGCACCTTAACCCAACAACACCAACCCAGTGAGTCCAGCGTTGAAATAGCTAAACGGGTCAAACAAGCACGCGATCTACAACTCAGCCGCGCTGGGGTATTAAACAGTGAATTAACCCCAAAACAACTCAAACAAGATGGCGCTATAACTCAACCAGATCTCGCTTTTTTGGAACAAAGTGTCGTGAGCTTAGGATTGTCTGTACGTAGTTTTCATCGGATTCAACGGGTATCTCGTACCATTGCCGACTTACAGCAATCCCCTACAACTGAGCGCAGTCACATAGCTCAAGCCCTTGGTTATAGGGCCATGGATCGATTACTGGCAAAATTGAATCAGCAATAAACGTAATTTAACCTATCGTATAGATTGAGCAAAACTGCGACTACGAGTAACATAGCCCTCCGTTTAATAGGAGAGAAAAATGTCGCTGCTTTCGAAAATCAAAGGTTCAATTGCATTCTTATGCTATTTATTTAATACCATTTTTTGGACCATCCCTATCTTGGCGTTCAGTATTGTAAAATTGATCCCGATTGGCATTTGTCAAAAAATATGTAGTTATATTCTCGATAATTGCGCTACTGCATGGATCAGTGTCAATACGATAGTAGAATCAATTTTTCATCCAATGCGTATCAATGTCACTGGCGACCAATCTTTTTCTGAACAAGAATGGTACATGGTTATTGCTAACCATCAATCGTGGGTCGATATCCTCATTTTACAGCGAGTATTTAACCGCAAAATTCCCTTTTTAAAGTTTTTCCTCAAACAAGAACTGATTTTTGTCCCAGTACTTGGCCTCGCTTGGTGGGCATTAGACTTTCCATTTATGCGCCGTTACAGCACCTCACAGTTGCGAAAAAATCCTAAATTGAAAGGTAAAGATATCGAGATTACTCGTAAAGCCTGTGAGAAATTTAAAACGAAACCTGTGAGTATTATGAACTTTGTTGAAGGTACTCGTTTTACAGCAGCTAAACATGATAAACAAGGCTCACCTTTTCAGCACCTTCTAAAACCTAAGGCTGGAGGAATGGCATTCGCATTATCCGCTATGGGAGAGCACATTAATAAACTGGTTAATGTCACCATATATTATCCAGATACCGTACCGACTTATTGGCACTATATTTGTGGTGGATTATCAGAGGTAAGAGTGGACATTAAAATCACTGATATTCCTCAGCGTATGCGTGGTGACTACCTAAAAGATCGCGAATTTAAAATTGAATTTCAAGAGCAGCTCAATCAACTTTGGCTAGATAAAGACCTGCAGTTACAAAATTTTGCGTCACAAGCAAAACAAGAGGGTTAACACAATATGCTGGCTTTTTTACCTGGTCCAATACTGTTTATTATCAGTCTGACGCTATTGATCATCAATACCATTGTATGGAGCTCATTATTAACCATTGGCGGTGTGGCTAAATTATTACTTCCGTTCTTGCCTGCTCGCCGATTATTAACGCGAATAATGAACCGTTTTATGTGGTCATGGGCCACATGCAATGGCGGTATTTTATATTTGATATCCAACATTGAATGGGATGTAAAAGGGTTAGATAAACTCGACCCAAACGGTTGGTATTTACTGATCAGTAACCATGTCAGTGGCTTTGATATTGCAGCCCAAACGTATTTATTGCGTAACCATATTCCAATGTTGAAGTTCTTTTTAAAAAAAGAACTATTATATGTACCAATAATGGGCTTAGGTTGCTGGGCGCTCGACATGCCGTTTATGGATCGTACGAGTGCAGCAAAACTGAAAAAAAATCCTAAATTGAAAGGCAAAGATCTGCAAACAACCCGCAAAGCTTGCGAGCGTTTTAAGGACATGCCTACATCGATTATTAATTATGTTGAAGGCAGTCGGTTTACCGAAGAAAAACGACTACGTCAGAATTCACCTTATCGCCATTTATTACGTCCTAAAGCCAGTGGGATAGCTTTTACACTCTCAGCAATGGGCGAACAGTTTACCGGCCTGCTAAATATCACCTTGGTTTATCCTGAAACCTCGGAAAAAGTATTGGCGAATGTGATGCACGGACGCACTAAAAAAGTGGTGATCCGTATTGAAACTCTGCCCGTACCCAAAGTGGACTCAGAGGTCTACTTTTCAAGCCCAGAAACTCGTGTCGAATTTCAGCGGTGGTTAAATCAGCTTTGGCTTGAAAAAGATCAGCAAATAGATGACATAATAAAAGCTTACCAACAGCAGTAACTGCATTGAAGAGGTTAAACTGTCATAAAACCGACAAATGACGATTTTCTGTTGCGTTAAAGGTGTAAAACTGTCAGTTTTATAAGGAAAAAGAGTTTATCGATAACTCAATTGATAAAATTAATTAACAATTGAATGTGTAAGACTTAATGTCGGGTTTTATTGTTAATATAATTGAAAGTTGTCACAGCCTTTCCAATAAATTTTTTATAGGTGAAATTTGAATTTTCGTGCATTCACGCTTTTAACACACTGGCTAATTTTAGTCATAACATTGAGTTTTTCAGTGTCTGTTTCAGCGCAAAAAAATGATCCTTATGACAGCTTAACCGAAGTAAAATTTGACCACTTCAGTACCGAAGGGGACCTTAATCAAAACTCGATTACTCGTCTGTTTATGGACAGCTCAGGAATGCTTTGGATAGGGACTCAAGACGGTCTACACAGCTATAATGGTGTTGAGTTTGATTTATACTTAAAACAGCCAAAAAATACCAACTCTATCTCAGGCAATTTAATTACTGATATTTTGCAGTCACCTGACGGCGATTTATGGATAGGCACCTTCAACAATGGACTCAATCGATTTAACCTTACTACAGGGGAGTTTACTGCGTTTAAACAACCCCAAGGCTTAACTGAACTTCAGGTAACCCATCTTGCCGTGATTGGCGATACCTTATGGGTAGGTACTCGTTCGGGTTTGTACATACTATCCTTAAAAACCGAAAAAATTATTCTCGTCAGTTTAGGCAATAATATCACGCCCAATATTACCAGCATTGCCAATATTGACGATAAATATATTGTCGTTGGTACTCAATCACATGGCACATTTGCCATTGATAGTAATACTATTATTCGGCTTGATATCCCGCTCAATATGACGGTAAACCAAATCAAATCCAGCTCTGTTTATTCCGTCTGGCTGGCCATCGACAACCAAATTTGGCGCTACAATCTCGATACCCATAAAAAAGAACTGATATGGTCGCATGATGATAGTTTTGGCGATAACCGAAAGATAATTGATTTTATCGTGGTTAATGCCAATCAAATTTTTGCTATCGGCAACAATACCGGTTTATTCAAACTCGATTTTATGGGTGGCAAGTGGCACAGCACGCTTTATAAACATGATCCGCAAAAACTCAATTCCATCAGTGCTAATACACTACAAAACCTAATGCTAGATCAAAACGGCACCCTATGGATTGGTACAGGTTATTCGGGCATCGATAAACTAAATCTCAGCCATCAATATTTTAGCCACTTTTACGACTACCAAACCAATGCTCCGGGCATGGCAAACATGATCCGCGTCATTTTCAGGGACACACAGCAACGCCTGTGGATAGGCACCGATGGTGCTGGACTTAAGTATTTGGCCCCCGATGATAACCAATATCATTACATCAATGATTTATTTGCAAAAACATTAGCGATACCTACAGAACAATTATCCTTGATAGTGCATGACATTAAACAAGATAAACAAGGTTTACTATGGTTTGCCACCAACGTAGGGCTGTTTACCTTAGATAAGAGCAATACCCTGCAGCAAATTAAACCGGCAAACGCACAATTTTATGCCGATACCCAAATCCGCAGTTTAGCCTTTGATGACAAAGACCGTTTATGGATAGCCAGCTCACAAGGTTTGTATTTTATCTCTGAGTATACAAATCGCATGATGGCTTATAACTTCGGCTTTCAAGCTGATTTTTCGCCATTCAAATACCAAATTATTAAGCTTTATTTTAGCCAAGGTTATTTATGGCTAGGCACTATGGGCGGAGTGGTAAGGCTTTCAGCTGAAGCACAAAAACTAGACTTTTTGAGCCATGATTCAGAAAACCCTTACAGTCTGAGTGACAATCGTGTCAGAGACTTTTTGTTAGCAGAAAATGGCGACTTTTGGGTGGCGACTCATGGTGGTATAGACAAGCTAACAATAGAATACGGCACATTTAAATTTGAAAGAATGGACGTCAACGCAGACAAAAGCAGTAATACAGTTTATGCGATTTTAGAAGACGAAAAACACGATTTATGGCTAAGTACTAACTCGGGTATTTCACGTTTTACCCCGAGTAATAAAAGCTTTATTTCTTATAATAAATTCGAAGGTTTGCAAGCCAATGAATTTAATGGTTCAGCTAAGTTTAAAGAGCTTAACGGTACCTTATGGTTTGGTGGTATTCGAGGCCTTAACCAATTTAACCCAAGCACTATTCCAAGCCAAAGGTCTGAGAACAAACTGGCGCTGACAAAATACACGATTGGTGAAACCCAACACCCTATTCGCGACTTAAGCCATGCTCCGCGCATTATCATGCCTTATGAACAACAACTCATCAGCTTTGAAGTCGGCTCGCTCAATTTCAGTTACCCAGGATTAAGCCGTTTTAGCTACTTTTTAGACGGTTATGACAACGATTGGCGCGAATTATCCCATGGCAACGAAATCACCTATACCAACTTACCACCTGGTGAATACAAGTTAGTGGTTCGTCATGCGCTAGGGACGAATAGATACAGCCAATACACACTTAATGTGAACGTGTCAGTAGTGCCACCAATGTATATGAGCAACACAGCTTATATTCTGTATATTACGGTCGGATTATTAATTATTGTTTGGTTTTTTTATGCCCGAAAGAAAAAACAGGCCAAGCAACGTGAATTTGACAACAGTATTCGCGCCTCTGAAGAGCGTCTAAAACTGGCACTTTGGGCTTCTGGCGATGGTATGTGGGATTGGAATATTAAAGACGATAAAGTCTATCGAACTAACATGATCGAGCCGATGAGTTTTTCGTTAAAAGATCAGTTATTGAATAAAAATATTGATCCAGAAGACCGACCACGAGTGCAAAAACTGCTTAACGATCACCTTAACGGTGAAAGTGAGTTCTTTGAAGCAGAGTATCGCGTTGAAACTAAACCTGGAGAATGGGCTTGGGTGTTAGATCGTGGTCAAATTGTTGAACGTGATGGCAATAATATTCCAGTGCGAATGGCTGGAACTCATAAAGACATTACTAGCCGAAAAATCACAGAAAACGAACTCAAGCTATCATCGCAAGTCTTGTTTAGTATGAACGAAGCCGTTGTCGTTGGTGAACTAGACTATCAAATACGCTCAATCAATCCAGCTTTTAGTCGCATTACTGGCTTTAAACATCGTGATGTTGTCGGTAAGCATTTCTTGTTTTTAACCATGGGAAAGCAGTCGCGCGAGTTTTATAACTCAGTTGAAACCCAGCTATTAAGACACAAACATTGGGCCGGTGAAATTCACATTAGAACCCGCAACCGTCGCGGTATTCTTGCATGGCTAGAAATTAACCAAGTTATCGATAATAAAGGTGAAACGAGTCACTTTGTGGCGGTGTTCACCGATATTACTGCCCGTAAAAAAGCCGAAGAAGATTTACGAGTATTGGCTAACTTTGATCCACTGACCGGACTGCCTAACCGCACTTTATTCCAGGACAGGCTCAACCAAGCCGTGACGAAAGCACACCGTGCCAATAGCATCGTAGCATTGTTATTTTTAGATCTTGACCGATTTAAACATATCAATGACTCAATGGGCCACCACATCGGTGATTTACTGCTTAAAGCCGTCGCGCATCGCCTGCAAAATGCTGTACGAGATGGCGATACCGTTGCACGCTTAGGCGGAGATGAATTTACCATTATTTTAGAAGGTGTTGCCAAAACGAAAGCCGCCACCATTATTGCCGAAAAAGTGTTACACGCTTTTCAAACACCTTTTTTACTTGACGATAAAATACTGACTATATCACCGTCGATTGGTATCAGTTTGTACCCAGAAGATGCAGATGATACCACCTCATTGATTAAGTATGCTGATACCGCCATGTATCACGCAAAATCACTGGGGCGCAATAACTTCCAATTCTATACCGAGCAATTAAACCAATATGCTACACGTCATGTTCAGTTAGAGGCCGGACTTAAAAAAGCGATTCAAGACAATGAGCTATACTTGGTTTATCAACCTAAATACGATGTAAAAACTGAAAAAATTATCGGACTGGAAGCGTTAATGCGCTGGGAAAGCCCAGAACTTGGCTTTATTTCACCGGTTGAGTTTATTCCGCTGGCGGAAGAAACAGGCATCATCAATCAGATTGGTCATTGGGCGATTCAACAAGCCTGTAACCAACTGGCGCAATGGCATCAACAAGGGTTTGAGCATATATCTGTCGCCGTTAACCTTTCAGCCAGACAATTGAAAGCCGATATCATTTCGACCATAGAAGTCGCATTAGCGGTATCTGGATTACCGGCAAGCGCCTTAGAACTCGAATTAACCGAATCGATGATTATGGGTAATCCACAGGATTCCGTTGCCGTGCTATCGCAACTCAAAGCATTAGGCTTAACCATTGCGATTGATGACTTTGGTACCGGATACTCAAGCTTAAGCTATTTGAAACGCTTCCCAATTGATACCTTGAAGATTGATCGTGAATTTGTGCGTGATATAACTGAAGATCCTGACGATGCTGCCATCACTAGCGCCATTATAACCTTGGCCCACAGTTTAGAGCTTAACGTTGTGGCTGAAGGTGTTGAAACCCAAGCGCAATTGAATTTCTTACGTGAGGGGGGTTGTGATCAAGTACAGGGCTTCTTGCTCAGTAAGCCACTGAGTGCGGTTAATTGCCTTGCATTATTAACGCAAGACAAAGTTAAGATTAGTCATTCATAAGGCAAAATAAAAGCTCCATTTAGGAGCTTTTATGTGTATTTTACTGATTGAATAAACTATAAACTATAAACTATAAACTATAAGCTATAAACTACGGTGCAACACGTTCAACGCGTTTTACCCAGCCTGGCGGTGCAGTAACGTTGCCTTTTTGTAGCTCAGTAAACAGCTTATAAATACGCTGAATATTAGGACCTACCTTACCGTCGCCAACGGTCAAAACCCGACCATCTTCGAAGATATATGAACTGACAGGCGATACCACCGCAGCAGTACCAAATCCACCCGCTTCAATAATTTCACCCGCTTCAATATCAGCAATGAATTTATCTAACATCACCGTTTCTTGTCTCACTTCACAACCCAGCATATCCCCAAGTTCCATAATGGACTGAGAGGTAATGGATTTTAAAATGGTGTCTGTGAATGTCGGAATAATCACAGTGCCATCTTTTAAAATGTGAAAGTGATTCATCGCGCCAGCTTCTTCAATTTGAGTGTTAGTTGAATCTAAATACAATACCTGCGATGCGCCATATTCTACAGCGGCTTTACCTGCACGCAGTGAAGCAGCATAGTTACCAGCAGCTTTTGAAGCACCAGTACCACCAGATACTGCACGGTGGTACTTAGTACTGATTAACAAGCGAATACCATTATTAACCCCAGAGGCATAATACGCTCCAGATGGGCTTAGCATGACGCAGAATGTATATTGCTGACTAGGGCTAACAGACAAACGATCTTCTGTTGCAAAAATAAAAGGTCGAATGTATAAACACGCACCTTGTTGCTGTGGGAACCACAAACGGTCAACATCAATAAGGGCATTAATTGCCTTTACTTGCATACTTTCATCGATATTCGGAATACACACGATATCGGCAGAACGGTTCATGCGCTCAGCGTTTTTATTTAAGCGGAAGGTGTAAATCTCGCCATCTTCGTGCATAAAGGCTTTAGCGCCTTCAAAAATTGATTGGCCATAATGCAATGACATTGCACCGGGTGCCATTTCAAACGGGCCGTAAGGAACTATGCGCGGATCGCACCATTGACCATCACGATAATCCATCAAAAACATGTGATCAGTACGAAGCTTACCGAAACCCACATCGCCTTCAGGCTTAAATGGCTCTGTGCGGCGCTCTGACGCTGATTTTAAATTATATTTTATGTCCATTGCATACCACCTTAAAAACTGAGCTTGCAGACTATGGAGGCTAGAGAATAATGTCAAGTCGCAGCCCTAGATCCTAAATCAAAATACGTCAATTGAACGTAACAAGCATCAATATATTTATTCATACTGCAACAGACAAACTGTCAGTGCATATCTCATTCTGTCACTAGCCTAATCACAACGCATCAATCAAGATTAATCAAAGTTATGTCACCAAGAATGATTATCCATTTATGGCTAACTTGCCACTGCTGCAATCACCGAAATTTCAACCAAGTATTCAGGTTCGGCAATCGCTGCTTGTACACAAGCTCTTGCTGGGGCATGCCCTTTGGGTAACCAGTTGTCCCACACTTGATTCATTGCATCGTAATCAGCCATATCTTTAAGGTAAATAGTGGCTGATAAAATATGATCGCGTCGACTACCAGATTGTACGAGCAAGCTTTCGACCTCTTCAAGCATGGTAATAGTTTGGGTATTAATATCGGTGAACTTATCTTTAGCCACCTGGCCGCACAGATAAACGGTATTGTTGTGGATCACAATACCGCTCATGCGAGTGTTAACATCGAGTCGGGTAATTGTCATAAAAAGGTCTTTTACTGTCTTGGTTAGCAGATGAAAATAGCGCGATCTGAGATAAAGCACAATATAGTACGATTTATTGAATATATTTTAGCCACTTAGTTTTAAAGGCTATTCCTATAGGCCTTGTCACTGCTAGAATCGGGTTTCCATCCAGAAACGTATAGGACTCCCCATGAGCCTTGAATTATTGTCCCAACTGGAAACCAAAATCCAGGCAACTCTCGAAAATATTGAGCTACTAAAAATGGAGCTTGATGAAGAGAAGCAAAAGAACGAAGCGTTGCTTTCACAGCAACAAGAATTGACACAAAAAAACCAACAATTGCAGCAAGACCTAAACTCTTGGAGTGATAAGGTCAACGGCCTTGTTGGTTTATTGAATAACGAAATCTAAATGGATTGATACTGCTTTGATTGTATTTCAATCAAAGCATTTAATTCACTGATAGCCTGCTTAACTTTCGGCAGGCTTTTTTTCGTCTGCAAAAAGCGCCCTTTATCAAACTCGAGTAACCCTAAGTCTTTTACCCAAATCACGCCACTCAAAAAGATCCTAGCATGCTTAACTATCAATTTAGGTGCATAAACAGGGAACATTCTCATACGACTTCCTCCAAGAAAATACATGCACAAGGTGCAATGAAATAACGACGATAAGCCATGTATAAGTCGGAAATGTAAATGTTCAAAGCAGATATAAACCACTATTCACTTTCTTGTTAAGCACAACTTCAATGTCATCAAGTTTGACCACATGATGCCGAAAGAGTTTCATTAACATCCTATTTTTTATTGTTCTGATAAATCCCATAAATCTCAAGTGACACTTTAATGCCGCTTGCCAATATTTTGACGCCATGTTAAGATCTTTGATGTTACTCAGGGTAAAAAAGAGTCATTTGACTCATCTCCGTATCGTCTTTTATAGACATACGGTTTTTTTTTGCCTGCGATAAACTTCCACTCCGCGCAATCAACATCCCGCCTAAATCACAGCGTCAGCCTCTTGTTTAAAAATATGAGTATTGTTTGATAACCTTTGCTGAAATTTAGACAACAAAAAAGGAGCCGAAGCTCCTTATTTAACAAACATAAGTTGTGTAGATTACTTTTTGTTCATTGATGTTAAGTAAAATGCGATATCAATTAATTCATCATAAGATTTAATCGAGCTGGTTTCGACGCGATATTTGCCGTTAACTACTAATGTTGGTACACCAGAAATTTTAGCATTTTCAGTATCACGCTTCATTTTCGACATCTGTGCGTTAACCATAAATGAACTTGCTGCTGCATCGTAAGCTTTACCATCTACGCCATTAGCGATAAATACTGCTTTGATATCGTCTGCGCGAGTAAATTGCTGACGCTTGTCGTGGATAGCGCTAAATAAAGCTGCGTCCATTTTTTTCTCGACATTTAACTGCTGAGCAACCGCAAAAGCACGTGACATTTCTACGCCCATTTCACGACCGATAAACTCAACGTGGGACTGATTAAATGTGACACCTTCAGGTAAGTTCGCTTCAATTTTAGGCACTACTGTTTTAGAAAAATTAAAACAATGTGGACAATAGAATGAGAAAAACTCAGTAATTTCTGGCTTGGCGGTTTCAGGGCCATCATTAATAACCGTGTAATGTACACCTTCTTTATAATCGGCAGCCATCGCAGCCATAGGCGCTAGCAGGAGTGCAGCAGCCATCAGTAATGCTTTTTTCATTTTACTTCCTTCTAAATAGGCAAAAATATAAATACGCTGGCTCTATCATAGTCTAGCGTTAGCCTGTAACTCAATCGCTAGTCAATTGTATTTGTAACTAAATACTATTAGGTAGTGATTATGAAATATTGTTAATTAAAACTAGGTAAACTCAATGGTGGCTCATTAAGCGCAGATAACTGCTCCTTAAACGCCAGAGTTTGTTGTTCCCAATACTTAATATCGCCAAACCATGGGAAATTCATCGGGAATGCAGGGTCATCCCAGCGCTTGGCTAACCACGCATTATAATGCACCATCCGGAAAGCCCTTAACGGCTCAATGAGTGCCAACTGTCTCGCATCAAAATCACAAAACTCTTGATATCCCTCTAATAAAATATCAATTTGTAATAATTGCTGCTGACGATCTCCGGTCAACATCATCCATAAATCTTGTACTGCTGGCCCTTGCCTGGCATCGTCTAAATCAACAAATCCAGGTCCATCTGGTGTCCATAAAATATTACTAGGGTGTAAATCTCCGTGCAAGCGTATAGAGGTAAAATTGTGCTGCTGCCATATCTGCTTGGCTTTCTCTAAAACTTGCTCTACTACGGTGAAAAAAGCTGTCTGCATTGAACTGGCAACAATACCACTTTCGCGTAAATAGCGATAAGACTCATCGCCCAAAATGGCAGGGGTCAGCGATTCACGGTATTTAAAAGGCTGCATTGCGCCATATTGATGAATTCGGCCAATAAAGCGGCCAACCGATTCAAGTTGTTCAAGATTGTCTACTTCAAATGCCCGCCCGCCAATAGACGGAAAAAGACCAAAACGATAACCTTGATACTCAAATAAGGTTTTACCTTCAATAACGACAGGAACGGCAATAGGAATATCTTCTGCCGCCAATGCCAAGGCATAATCGTGCTCTTCTTGAATTTGTTCATTGCTCCAACGATGCGGCCGATAAAACTTCACCACATAACGAATGCCTTGATCGCAGCGGAATTGGTACACCCTATTTTCGTAACTGTTTAATGCTAATAGCCCCGTCTCAGGGAAGACGCCGATGCTTTCGATGGCATCTAAAATGAGATCGGGTCTCAATGCCTGAAAATGAAACTCTGCGCCTGTATCGTTGTCCATGTATACCTTCTTAAGCAGTTTGAATATGTGGGGCAAGTAGCGTTAATAAAAACGCTAATACGTCTAACTCATTTGCGCTATCGGTGGAAATCCAACAAATATCACCATAAAACTCATAATGTAACCATAAAGGGCTGCCTTCAAAGTTCAGTAACCATTGATGACGATCTGCGCCCCATTGGCGCTCTCGAATATCACAATCAAGTGCAGCCGCTAGCGGTTCTGCAAATCGTTCAAATTGCTCAAAATCCACTTCAGCTTGAATAACAATACTCAATGCTGCGGGATCTAATTTGGCTGATAATAATTTCATAATCGACTCAGATAAAATACATCAATTAACTGCTACAAGACATTATTAAGCCTTGTCCCCATTTAGGTGGGCGTTTGGCAAAATCTTCCATCTCAGGTTGTTCGTCAAAAGGACGTTGTAAAAGTTGTTGAAGTTGCAATAACTTGCTGTTGTCGCCATTTTCTTCAATCTCGATAATAGCTTCCTGGGCAAGGTAATTGCGCAAAATATATTTAGGGTTGGCACTATTACGCTCACATTGCCATGCATTCACATCCGCCACTTCACCTACTCGGTTTTGATAAGCTTGATGCCAAGTATCAAAGCCAGCAAGGTCGACCATATCGTCTCGTAAACTAGAATGCACACTACTCGGGTCTAGCTGGCCAAAACGGCGTAAACTATTGGTATAATCAAGTTGGTTAGTTTCGAGTAATCCGGTTAATTGCCCCACAAGCTGCAAATCTTTGTTATCGAATTCGGCCTGTTCCTCTGCATTAACAACATTTGGGTTAATATTGGATTGAGAAAGGCCTAACTTAGCGCGCATGAGTAATAAATACTGCTGAACTAATTCAAATTGATACGTATTTAGCGCTGCGATTAAATCATCCGACTCGATAATAGGCGTTAATGTTTGCGCCAAACGCTTGAGGTTCCATAATCCAATTCCTGGTTGCTGTCCAAAGGCATAACGACCTTCGTGATCGGAGTGATTACAGATAAAGTCTTCTTTAAAGGTGTCTAAGAAAGCAAATGGGCCAAAATCGAAGGTATCACCAAGTATCGACATATTGTCGGTATTCATCACCCCGTGAGCAAAACCAACAGACTGCCAATGAGCAATCATTTTAGCGGTAGACTGCACCACCTCATAAAACCATTTTTTGTAACCTGCTGCATCGGTTGATAAATGTGGAAAATGCTGTTGAATGGTAAAATTAACTAATTGAGTCAGTTTGGCTGCATCGCCTTGCTCGCTATGAAAGAAATATTCAAAATGGCCGAACCGAATGTGACTTTTTGCCAAACGTACCGTTATTGCGGCCGTTTCTTGGCTTTCGCGCCATACGGGTAAATCGGAACCAATAACCGCTAACGCACGGCTGGTAGGTACATTTAGCGCAGCAAGCGCTTCGGATACTAAAAACTCTCGTACTGCTGAGCGCATTACCGCCCGACCATCACCTTGGCGAGAATACGGTGTTGGACCGCCGCCTTTTAACGCGACATCCCAAGCCCCATTTGGACCAATAGCTTCACCTAATATAATTGAACGACCATCGCCCAATCTTGGTGTATAGCCACCAAATTGATGGCCACTATAAACTTGAGCGTAATAACTGGCACCAGGAGCTGCATAGTTGGCCGATAATTGCATCAACAGTTCAGTATTGGGTTTTTCTAAACCAATTAATTGAGCCGCGTCATCACTCCAACCCAGCCAATGAGGATTACTGATGGGTAAAGGATAAACTTGCGAATAAAAGCCTTCAAGTTGCTCAAAAAAATCTTGCTTAAACTGCATGATGCTTTGTACCCACGACCTGATTTTCACACTGCAATTGTTGCTTTTCATCTATCTGACACAACTCGCCACATGCAAACGCTTGCTCTGCAGGCACTGACGAGGCTTGCAAGCGTAACATTCCAGCACCTTTAGCTTGGCATTGCTCCAATGAATCGTAAAAACCGGTAATGTGGTCTTGCAGTACTATTTGGGTCGGTATAGGCGTTCTGTCTGCAACATAAAATAAGGTCCATTCAGGTGTACGAATACAACCGGCAAGTAAAACTACTGTGGCAGTAAACAGCAATGTTTTTGTTAATGTACGAGTCATTAATGTCATTTTAAACCTTGAAAGCATTGGATTTGAAGCAACAAAAAAGCGAACCAAGGTCCGCTTTCCTTTTGAATATCATACCTGATATCCATCCAACAGTATTGATTAGCCTGTTAGCTCGCTTTGGTTTTGGCCTTTTCGATCCGCTTTATGCGTCCTTCAAAGCCAGTGACAGTGCCGTCGGTTAGCTGGTATTCAAGCGCTTGCTCGCACACCTTAATCGCCTCATCAAACTGACCAACATCATTTAACAATGTCGATAACTGCATAAACGCTGGCGATTTGATTTCATCAGTGCTTTTTTGAGAGACATATTGTTGATGTAATGAGCGATATAACCCTACATAGGTTAATTGTAACGCCGCACCATATTGACAATAATCGCTCTGTTTACGCATTTTATAGCAATGATTAATCACACTGGCTAAGCCATTATGCTGGCTTTGAAGATCGTTAGCGTTATTGGCAGCATCAACCTGTTGCAGAAAACTTTCGCTGGCCCAATCGCCTTCAACACGGTTTAGACTCAAGGACAAGCCTTGATCACTTGGCGCATCAACCTCTGCAGTAGCAGATACTTTAGGCTCGGCGTCTGCATTGCTCACGTTAGCTTTGTTCTCGCTAGCTTTGTTCTCGTTTGCCGTAGCAACATCCTTAGGGGCAACTTCAGGCGCAGAAACCACCTCAGTGACTATACTTTCGGATTTAGGAGTTTTGGGCTTAGTCGGTTCCGGAGCAATTTTGACAGCATCAACAGGCTCACAAACTTGCTCAACTGGCGCTGTTGGCTTTTCGCTGAACTCGTCAACAGGATCAACATCAACTAATATAAGTTCATCGGTCTTCACTGTAACCTCAGTTAATACCTCATCTGCTGCCGACTTATCCATAACGACATGCTCAGACTCTGCCATAGTCGTATCATCTGCTGCCGTTAAAGGTTGAGCAACCTCACTTGATGAATGCGATGTGGCATTACGATCGGTTTTATCACGTTCTTGTTTTGCCACTGCTTGAGTACGTCTGTACAAATACAGAGCAATTGCAATCAATATGACAGTTAAAATTACCTTCATTAGGCTTCCACCTTGCTGATTATGTGCCAGAGCACATTGTTTTAACTCACTCACAACAGCATTCATTGTGAGGCAATGTAATGGTTTAATGATACTGCGCTGTTTTTTTAAGCACTAGCCATTATTATTTCAATGTACACTATAAAATCAAGTATTTATCTATTTTAATCTGTAACAAGTCGTAGACCACTCGCCATTTCGCATCAGTTTTAATCATTTTTGCGATCTCAACCTCAAAAAAAGGACATTTTGAGCCAAAGATCAAAGTTAAATAAGCGGAGTTTGTCAGCTACTATTGCCAAGTTTACACTACTAATATCCGACTGTTTTACTAAGGTATTTAATAAGAGATAACACTATGGATGATACAGAACTATTAAGCGGTAAATTACTCTACGAATTTCGAACCATGCAAGCCATGGTCGAAATCTACTGTAAAGCACACCATCCTCTTAAACCCTCCCAGGGTGTATGCCTGCAATGTAGTGAGTTTTTAAGCTATGCCAATACTCGACTCGATCGGTGCCCCTACGGCCAAGACAAACCCACTTGTAATAAATGCCCGGTGCATTGTTACAAACCTCATATGAAACAAAGAGCACGTGAAATCATGATGTATGCAGGGCCAAGAATGCTGTTGCCTCATCCAATTTTTGCCATTAAGCATTTATTGGCAGAACGCAAACCGGCACCAGGCCTGCCGCCAGAAAGAGTTTCAAACAGACATTTACGTAAAGTAAAGCAAAGTTAATAACCGAGAACTACTCGGTTTACACAAAGTAGGTTAGTATTCACTATCGTCAAAGAGAGTGAAAATGAACCAATTTAACGATTTATTCATTCAAACATACTGGTGGCTCTCCTTGCTAGGAGGCATTCATTGTCTTGGAGTAGGCTTGTATGTTCATTATATTTACCAAAGTGCCACCCGCAGCCATAGCCTGTTGGCTGGGATCTTTTTACTTATCGGCTGTTATTTTTTAACCGGTTTACTTACCCCTGAAACCACCCCTATCCCGATACATTTAACCCTTACACTGTTTATCCCTATCTATTTTTTACTAATGCCAATGCTGTATTTATATTGTAAAAGCAGCCTAACAGCACAAGATTACCAACCACTGTTAATCAAACATTTTGGCTTTGCCATTATCATCGCCTTAGTGACCAGTTCAACCATATTATTTCATATTGGTATCGATCCAAAAAATTCCAATAACACCATTGGAACTCTGGGTGAAATAAACAGTATTAATCTATTAGCTGTGGTTTTACCCATCCTATTAATGCTACAAACCTTTGGCTATTTTGGGGCTATTTATCGTTTATTATCCCACTATCGCCCACAATATTTGGCCAATAGGCAGCCTAACTTACAAGTAATACGATTTCGCTGGCTAAGTGTATTAACTATCGGCATTCTCATTAATTGGATACTGCGTATCGTGTTGGTCTATTTACCGTTTTACTTAGGCGACTCCGTTTTATTATTAACCCAAGCGGTAACACGTTTAAGCCTATTATTAACCGTATATGTGTTGGCGTTATATGGCATCCAGCAAGTCACCCGATCGGCCTATTTGCGCGGGTCGCTCAATGCCTCCAACCAAGCTACGCCATCAAGCAAAGAGCCGCACACTGATCCACTGCTGGACGAGGAAGAAATAACTTACTTACATCATTTAATGGTCGATGAGGATGGGCGCGACCCAAACGATAATTCAGCTGTAGAGAGGGATAAAAAAAAGGATGAGTAAGACAGAAAACTGACTGATTTCCCCGTACACATCACACTGAAAAAATGTTCAACCGTTTACCGATGCTCGCCGAGTATAAATGTTTATTAACTCGCACCCATTAGGGGTTATGCTACTCTATGGCGAGTTTTACCATGACAATTTAGTCACTGAGGTTATTTATGAAACGTTCAATTAGCTTAGTTTTTTCCAGTTTACTCGTGTTATTAAGCTTCGCGTTTTCAGCTCCTAGTTTTGCAAACGAAGATGCTTATAACGATGCCATCACTAATTTTAAAAAGGCCAATGAAAGCCGACATTTATTTAATACGGCTTATGGTTATGCAGTCTTCCCAACCGTAGCCAAAGGCGGTATCGGAATTGGTGCCGCATATGGAAATGGTCGTGTATACCAAAGCGATGCTTATATGGGGGATTCCACATTAACCCAACTATCTATTGGCTTTCAGTTAGGCGGACAAGCCTATAGTGAAATTATCTTCTTTAAAGATGCCAAAGCTTATAATGAGTTCACCAGCGGTAGCTTTGAATTTAGCGCGCAAGCGTCAGCAGTGGCCATTAACGTTGGTGCCAATGCGCAAGTTGGTACTACAGGTAATTCAGCAGGCGCAGGACAAGCAGGCAGTAATCATGCCGCAGCCGCAGCCTATATCAATGGTATGGCGATATTTACCGCCGCAAAGGGTGGGTTAATGTTTGAAGCCGCTCTTGCAGGTCAGTCGTTTACCTTTGATGGCAAGTAACCACTGCGAGTCTTAACACTCGTTAAGTACATAACATTCAGGCTGCCATTGGCAGCCTGAATTATTTGGAATAAGTGGTTTATTATCGCAGAGTCCAAACAATGGCATTAGCATATACACAGCGGTCAAATTAACCTTGCTGATGCATTTGTGGACAACCTTCTCGTCATCCCGGTAATGCTTTTGAGCCAGCATCCAGGTTTATTCTTTTATGTTTGGTATTGATGGCCTGCGGCCACTAACGTCGTGGCGCTTCGCCCACACCAGACTAACATCGCAAGGTTCCACCCTGCACGGGCCAAATACTTTGTCATTCCGGCAATGTTTTTAAGCCGGAATCCAGCTTTTTCATACGTTGTACTTATGGCCTGCGGCCACTAACGTCGTGGCGCTTCGCCCACACCAGACCGAGAGGAAACCAACGGCTGTTCCCTCTTGGAACTCCCAGCCGCCCCGCAACATTTTCTGAAAAGCGAAAAGTCGCCATGGGGTCAGATTTAACTTTGACCTACATTTGCAGGCTGCTTCGGCCTTATTCGAAAATGCTAACGCTTCCGATAGGCCATCCATGGCCAACGAAAGCTAGCCTGACGTCCTGTCAGGCTCACGCTATTTTCTTCAACGGCCTCAATTTCAGAGTTGAATTTATCCATTTTCAATCATGACTTCTGACTCATTTATGGACAGAAACTTGTTAGACTTTTCATGTTAATGCGAATAAATCAGATAAAATTAATCTTCAATTATCCGGTGCAGTTTTATTCAATTGTCCAGGTAATTACTCAGCTAACATTAGCTTCGCTTTAAGAAAAGTCAGGTTAATTTCATCAGTATTAGTGAAGTTAAACTTTCCGCCAGTTAAAGCGTTGAACCGTTCTAAGTAGTAGTGTAACAATGGATCGTATCTATCACCGTGTATCCAACTATAAAATTTCCCAAGTTCATAACTCAACTCTCTGCTAAGATCTGACCTAATTCTTAGCTCACAGTCATTTTCCAAATCAACGATATTCATAGATTGAAGATTAGTCTTAATTTCATCAATTAGGGGTATGAGAGAATCTTTGTAGCTATCAGCAATTGGCATAAGGTCAGGATCCGTTACTTCTGCTTCGAAAATCATAATCAGATCATCAATCTCACCGTTATAATAATCGTTGTCTAACCTCTTCACAGACTCTGCTTTAAGAACATAGAGCTGTTCTAGGGGATCGAACTTACTCTCAATTAGCTGCTTTGATAAATTTTTCTGATACTCGATGAACAAACTTTCTATCTTGTCTGCAATTACATCAAGATAGTCATATCGAGTCGTTAGAAATTCCAATAATTCATTTCTATTTAGATGAAGTGGTAAATCTTCATCATTTATATTTGAACTATATAAATGAACAGTAAGTTCGGCAGTGTTGGAATGACTATCGAACGGCCAACTAGCGAAACGCTTAGTATTAGACTGATTAAGATTAACAGGGTGAGCACCAAAGCAAGCTCTTACCGTTTTAAAGTAGCTATTATCATCTTCATCAGCGAATAGTCGATTAGCAAAGCATTTATTCTCACCTGTAAAGGGGATCGTTTGGGGGTTGATAAATACACGGTGCAATTGAGTGATTGACTCTGAAATAAGGTCAATTGAAGAGATAAGGGTAAACATTTGCATAACTCTTGTATCAATATTTTTGTCAAAATCAGGCACATTCTCTAAGTGTCGAATTGATACTGTGATCCAGTCCATACAAGAACAGACTAAGTTGAAGAGATTTTTTCCATTTTTATCTTTATAAGTCTGATAGACAAAGCTTGAATTAGAATTTACTAAATCTCTAAATTCTGTGATCTTATCGTCACTAACCACGTTTATCATTCGTTAACTAACCTAATAACTGACTAAT
This sequence comes from Shewanella sp. AC91-MNA-CIBAN-0169, assembly GCF_040310165.1. Taxonomy (NCBI): domain Bacteria; kingdom Pseudomonadati; phylum Pseudomonadota; class Gammaproteobacteria; order Alteromonadales; family Shewanellaceae; genus Shewanella; species Shewanella sp. AC91-MNA-CIBAN-0169. The sequence goes on along the minus strand of NZ_JBEOPM010000003.1, from coordinate 240,335 downwards.
AAGTATTAAAATACCATCAATTTAGCATTAGTCTAGAACTCTGAAAATAATTACGAAGCAAAATTAATGGGATAATAATACGACTGTTTATCTAATTTAATAGAAAATGCGCTTTGGAATCTTTTACAAAGAGGCTGAAACACAGAAAGGGGCAAAAACGAGTTAGTTTTCTTTACTTGAAAATGGACCGATTCAACTCTGAACTTGAGGACGTTGAAGAAAATGACGTGAGCTGGCCAAGGATGGCCAGCTAGCTTTCGCGGTACAGGATGTACCATCGGAAGCGTTAGCATTTTCGAATAAGGCCGAAGCAGACTACAAGCGAAATTAAAAGCTGGATCAATCCCCATGGCGACCTTTTCGCTGTTTGAAAATGTTGCGGGGCGGCTGGGAGTTCCAAGAGGGAACAGCCGTTGGTTTCCTCTTGGTCTGGTGTGGGTGAAGCGCCACGACGTTAGTGGCCGCAGGCCATAAGTACATAAGTACATAAGTACTAAGCATAAAACACAAAAAAATAAACCTGGATCCCGGCTCACGAGCATTGCCGGGATGACGATTAAATTAGCCTGCGTAAGTAGACAACCTATTTATATCCCCAAGGTGCTGGCGGTAATGCTACAGGCTTAGAGAGGTCAAACTCGACTTTAAAATCTCGATCCTCACGACTTAAACGATAAGTAAAAGTATGCGCTTCAATCATCATCTGCCACTCATTAGTGACCGATTGCGTTAAGCCATGTTGCTTGAAGTTGGCAATAGACTCATCGTCCACAGGAAACGTTTGCAAGTTGGCAGTGCCAGTATCGCGGGTCTCTCCACCATACATAGTCACTTTATCATCGGTGCCATCTTTATGGCGATGATCATGCTTTAAGCGCAATCCGGTATCAGTTTGAGTTATCACCCAAGTGCGAGAGTGATCATCGCCAACATGAAATGGAATACGCAACTGATGATCGGTGCAATCTCTTACATGCATAATTAATGTTTTGCCACTAAAGCCATCTCCTTCACTGCCACCAGCAGTGATTTTACCGGCAAAAGCTTTGCCACACAGAGCGCTAATCGCTTCAAAAAATTGCTGTTGCTGTACCGAGTTTGCGGCATAAGCAGGATTAACCAACATAGCGCTACCACACAGTAATACACCACTAAGATATGCGCTAAGCCTAATTAATGTTGGCATAATGATCATTCCTTGTTTATCAAACCATTGAGTAATTTAATCAATAAAGTGCAGTTGTGTAACACAACGGCTACTGAGCAGACTAAATTAAAAGACGAAAGTACCGAACAAGATTACCTTGTTATTGAATCTATTGCTGCTAGAAAAACAAAACCCGCAAACGTTAATGCGGGTTTTTATGACAATAAGTTAACGTGTTAGCTTACTTAGCGTATTTAGACTTAGTCGCCCAAGTGGTCGCTTTAGCTGGACGCTTAGCGCCTTGGCTTGTGGGCGCTTGCCCTTTTGCCGCTTGGCCCGAAGCCTTAGCTGGAGACTTTGGTTTCTGCCCTACCGGCTTAGCACTGCCTTTATCCGCTTTAGTGTTACCTTTACGGTCTTCAAACTGATCTGCAGAAAAACGGGTCATGGCTTTTTGGCCGCTTTGTTCTTTCGCTTTAGCCGATGGCTTTTGGCCCCACTTCACTTTAGTTTGCTCGTTACGCGTTTCGGGTGGTACCAAATGATTTGGACCATTACCAATTAACGACTCTTTACCCATAGCAGCTAAGGCTTCACGGATCATCGGCCAGCCCATTGGGTCGTGGTAACGCAACAAGAATTTATGCAATTTACGCTGACGACCTTTTTTAGGCACTGTCACTTGTTCACTATCATGCTTAATGTTTTTCAGTGAGTTAAGTTCGGTATGATAAATCGTGGTCGCATTTGCCATCGGAGATGGATAAAAGTTTTGCACCTGGTCGAGCTTAAATTTCTGCCCTTTTAACCATAATGCCAAATTAACCATGTCTTCATCGGTAGTACCAGGATGCGCCGAAATAAAGTACGGAATTAAAAACTGTTCTTTACCCGCTTCTTTAGAAAACTTATCAAACAGTTCTTTAAACTTGTCATAGGTTCCCATACCTGGCTTCATCATTTTACTGAGCGGGCCTTCTTCGGTATGTTCAGGAGCAATTTTTAAATAACCACCCACATGATGTTTAGCTAACTCTCTAATATATTCTGGGTTTTCGATAGCCAAATCGTAACGAACACCCGAAGCAATTAACACCTTTTTAATACCAGGTACTTCACGTGCCGCTTTGTATAAGTCGATGGTGTGTTTATGGTCGGTGCCTAAATGGCCGCAAATAGACGGGAACACACATGATAAACGTCGACAGGTTTTCTCCGCTTTCTCACTGGTACAACCTAAACGGTACATGTTCGCCGTTGGGCCACCCAAGTCAGAAATAACGCCGGTAAAGCCTGGCACTTTTTCTTGAATATCTTTAATTTCTTTGATGATCGACTCTTTCGAGCGACTTTGAATAATGCGTCCTTCATGCTCGGTAATCGAACAGAATGAACAACCACCAAAACAACCACGCATGATATTGATTGACGTCTTAATCATGTCGTAGGCAGGAATTTTTTCTTTGCCGTACACAGGGTGCGGGATGCGTTGATAAGGTAAATCGAATACTGCATCCATTTCGTCGGTGTTTAATGGCCACGCAGGTGGATTTACCCATACACCACGGTTGGCATCATGTGGCTGAAACAGCGCACGAGCACAGCCTGGGTTTTGCTCTTGGTGCAAAATACGCGAGGCATGGGCATACAAATACTTGTCTTCGCTGACCTTGTTATAGGCAGGAAGCAGTACATAGGTTTTTTCCCATGGCTTTGGACGAGGCGGTTGAACGCTAATGGCTTTAGGTGCCTCGTTATCAAAAATCTTTTCGTCTGTTGGACCTGACAAATTACTGCAACCAACATCATCAGCACCATATGGGCTAGGTAATGGCTCAATTTTATGTAATTGGTCAATTTTGCGTGAATCCATGCCACGCCAACCGGGCATAGGCTCTTTACGCATTGTTGCGGTACCACGAACATCGTCAATATCGCCAATGGCCTCACCCGCAGCAATACGGCGTGCAACTTCCATTAATGGTCGTTCAGCATTGCCGTAAATTAAAATATCGGCTTTGGCGTCAAAAATCACACTGCGACGCACTTTATCTGACCAATAATCATAATGGGCAATACGGCGTAGGCTGGCTTCAATGCCACCGATAACAACGGGTACGTCTTTAAAGGCTTCTTTACAACGCTGGGTATACACGGTCACGGCACGATCGGGGCGTTTGCCGCCAATATCACCAGCAGTGTAAGCATCATCATGACGTAACTTACGGTCAGCGGTGTAACGGTTAATCATCGAATCCATGTTGCCAGCGGTTACCCCAAAAAATAGATTTGGGCGACCTAGCTGCATAAAGTCTTCTTTGTTTGACCAATCAGGCTGCGAAATAATACCCACACGGTAACCTTGGGCTTCTAACATTCGCCCAATCACCGCCATACCAAAACTTGGGTGATCAACATACGCGTCGCCAGTCACGACAATAATATCGCAACTATCCCAACCTAAAATATCCATCTCTTTACGAGACATGGGTAAAAAAGGTGCTGTTCCGTAGCATTCAGCCCAAAACTTTGGATAATTAAATAACGTTGACTCAACTTGCATGTATATGACCTACATAAATGGGGAAAACCAGCCTAGCTGATCCGATGACAACATCAGCCTACGGCTGAATTTAACGGACGCGGAGTATAGCAGTAGAGCGACACTAAGTGTGACTAAAAAAACACCAAAAGTGAAATATTTTTATCCTTTTATAACCTTGTAAAACCTTGTAAAACACGTGGGAATATTGCTATTCCCTTATGCTTTCAATGTTATAACCCAATAAAGAAGCCAATATTAGCAACCGCTAAGATTAATAGTATTATCCAAGTAATTAATACACCCCAAAAACGGCCGAAGTGATGGCCGCCTTGACCTTGGTTTAATCCAATAGCATGTAATAAACGCGCAACAATCCAAGCTGTGCCCAAACAGTGTATCAAGTAAACCGGCATGCCATTCAATTCAGCCAGTGCTAACAAAATGAGTACTATGGGTGCATTTTCAATTAAATTGCCATGAGCTCTGATCGCAATGGATAATCCTTGATGGCCACCATCACCGATACCTATTTTATTCACTCGACGAAATTTAACCACTTTGTAAGATAATGCTAAAACCAACAACGCTGTTAGGCCCGCATATAAACCCGATATCATCAATGTCATGTGTTATTCCTTAAGTCGTCTATATTATTGTTATTATACTAATCTTTGATTTGTTGATGTGATCACTACATTTTGAATCAGTTTGGCTGTAAACACACGCCTTAATCGGTTAATATTCGCGCCAAAATAAGCTCAATACCTTAACAAGAGTGACTACTGCCCAGTGGATAATCAGGATTTTTTAGAAAAACGTAGATTTATCATTAAACTAGGTAAGTACCTGCATAAATTTGGTACTCCTGCGTATCGCTTAGAATCCCACTTGCAAACGGTATGTAATACCCTTGGTATTGAAGGATATTTTTTAATATCGCCCACATCGATGACATTTGTACTCCAACATGACACTGAGCAAGAATACAATCACGTTGCACGCGTTAAACCTGGCGACTTAGATTTAGGCTCGTTAGCACGTACCTTTGAATTGGTTGAAGAGCTTAGTTCTGGGCAGCGAACCTTGCAAGAAGCATTAGAACGCTTAGAAGAAATCGCCAATAAACCCAATCCTTATGGCCATAAACTGACGCTGTTAGCTTTTGGATCCAGTGCGGGTGCTTTTGCCATGTTAATGGGTACCGGTTGGCATGACGTTTTTTGGTCAGCTATTTTTGGTTTACTGGTATACAGCTTAGTTTTTTGGGCTGAACGCTCAAAACGTATCGCAGAGATGCTCGAACCCATGGCGGCAGTAGTTTGCGCTATCTTAGCGTCAGGGATTGCGCAATTAGACCCGAGTATCAATTTACCCGTAACCATTTTATCGGGGATTATTATTTTTGTTCCCGGTCTTGCACTCACTCTCGGCTTAGCGGAACTTGCCGCCCGCGATTTAATCTCCGGTACGGCACGTATCATGGATGCTGTGATGCAGTTATTTAAACTGTATTTTGGTGCTGTGCTTGGCATGACCATTGGTAAAGCCATCTTTGGTGAAACTATCTATGTCGAACCAATACCATTACCTCGTTGGGCGATTTGGTCTGCGGTGCCGTTATTGTCGATGTCGTTGGTTATTATCTTTAAAGCACGCTTAAAAGATTCCCCTTGGGGCATATTTGCCGGAATTGTGGCATTTTTCTCTGCCATGTTAGGCGGGATTTATTTAGGTGAGTCTATTGGTATTTTTGTCGGTGCACTAGCCGTGGGCATCTATTCAAATCTGTATGCGCGTTGGATGAAAGCACCTGTGTCGATTGCGTTACTGCAAGGCATCGTTATTCTGGTCCCTGGTAGCAAAACCTATATTGGTCTCAATGCATTAATTTCGGGCGAAACCATGCTCAATCAAGCCCATTTAGGCTCACAAATATTCTTAATTTTTATGTCCTTAATCGCTGGGCTTATTTTTGCTAACGTTATCGTGCCCCCTCGCCGTTCGTTATAAATCTTACAAGTTAACATTACCTTCCTATCGGTATTAAAGGGCAGCTATAAACGCTGCCCTTATTTTTTAACAACTCAAATACCCACATAATTTAAATGGATTAATGAAATATTTATTCAAGCTAAATGCTTGACTATTATGTTATTCAGGTATGATATGAAACAAAGAGGCAACATAAAAAGTTCATATTGAAAACAATAGTTCTATTCTTACAGGCCTCTCAAAAACATAACAATAAAAATAAGGACGAAGCTATGCCAATCATATTTATGGCAGTATTTTTTTTCGTCATCCTGCTTTCTTCGTCTGCTGTTCAAGCAACTATTGCTGACAGTGAAGCACAGTTAAAAGCCAACGATGACTCTGTCACCACGCCCTCTAGTCCGTCGACAACGAATAAACATGATGTCGAAAAAGTCGCGAATATTGTAGTCGTTAGTCATCCTATTTTTGATGAGTCAGCTCCGGATGCTATTTTCCTTCATCGTTGGGCAAACTATCTGCATATCAATACCAAAGAGTCGACTATTCTCAATAGCTTAAGCTTTGAAAAAGGTGAAAAAATCACTCAGAAAGATCTTGAAGAAGCGCAGCGATTATTGCGCTACGAACCTTACATTCGTGATGCTGATATCAACATTGCCAGAAAAGATCCACTCGCCGACGACAACGTTGAAGACGTGGTATTAGTCGAAACGTGGGATAACTGGTCATTACTGCCAACGGTCAGTTTGAGTAAAAATGGCGGCGACACTAAATACTCGTTTGGCATGAAGGAAGATAACTTACTGGGATTAGGGGTTAAAACTAAAATAAAATACCAGTCAAGTGCCGACCGCACCGGGTATAAGTTTGCCTTTGATGCTCCAGTAAGATGGATTAAACACGGTAATGTGTCGGTCGATTTTTACGACAACAGTGACGGCCAAGCGTCTGCTATCGCCTTTAATAAGCCCTTTTATACTCTTGATACTCAGAACATGTACGCCCTGTCATGGTTAACGGATACCCGCATCGACACCATAAGACAAAATGGCCAAGACATTAACGAATTTGAACATGTTATCGATTATGCTAACGTCGGATTTGGTTGGTTAGTCGATAAAACGCCAGATCAATTGCACCGTATTAGCCTAGGGATAACCCAAGACCAACATCAATTCAATAACATCGACGAATACCCCATTTCACCGTTACCTTTTGATCGTGAGTTTGTTTACCCTTGGATCAGCTACGAATACCTGCAAGACCAATACACAGTGCTGAACAATATCCACCTGATTAATAATAACGAAGACTTTAACTTAGGTTGGCATCACACAGTAAGTTTAGGATTGGAAACCAATGACGTTGCCGACAATGCTGCTGTGGGCTATCACATAACGGCTTCAAGCAGTCGCGGTTGGCAGGAAGACAATCAATTATTGCTAATGACCGTTAATGCTCGAACAGATATTCAAACTGGCCAACAAGACTTTTATAATGTCGGTTTAGCCGCTGAATTCTTTCACCAAATCAGCCCTAAGTGGACCGCTTACTCCAAGGCGCGTATCGCAACCTCACACAATAACTATCTTGATCAAACGTTTGCTCTTGGCGACGAAACAGGTGTACGGGGATATCCCAACGACTACCAACATGGTGACAATCAATGGTTGCTCACGAGTGAAATCCGATACTATCCAAACATTAATTTATATCAATTGGCCGAGTTAGGTTGGGCTGTATTTGCCGATATAGGTCAAGCAAGCGGTGGCCCAGATGAACAAAATGAAGTTGATGGCCCTATTGGTAGTATTGGTATTGGCGCACGGATTTACTCTTCTAAATCCAGTTACGGTAACGTAGCCCATGTTGATATTGCCGTCCCGATCACTACGGGCAACGACATCAACGCTTGGGAGTTCAGATTTCAAGTGAAAGACCATTTTTAATTAGGTAAACCGTTCAATTGTTATCGTGTCTAACGAGAACGGCTGGCTAACGTGTGAAAAATTTAGATTAAACGCTAAAAACACACCAAGTGCAGCTGATCTTTAGTGATTACGATTCGCCAACAAAACGGTTTGCTTTATACAGAAATGCGCGACAAGGTTGCATAATCATTATTCACGAATCACTTGTCGTAAACTTTTACTACAAAAATAAGCAAAAACCGCTTAACAGACCTCTTCTAACTGAATTTATAGTTTCTTACTTCTGCGTTATCGCCTACTCCTACAGAGCAACGACATATCACGCGGTCAGATTTTTATATAATGACGACAAGCAGCAGTTAAATTCATTATGAAGATCTGTGGCTTTTAGTTAAGTGAATGATTAATATCTAACTGATTTAATGCAAAAAAGTAAAAAATGTAAATAATGTGTACTTTTTAATGATAATGAATATCATTACCTTTTATTCATTATTTGTTAATCGGTATCTCTATGTTATTCAAACCTAGCCAACTGGCTATTGCGACACATTGTGCATTATTTTTATTAGTACTCCCCGCCACTCATGCCAATGCAGAATCTTCAACACAAGCCACAGAAAACAAAGCCTCAATGGAGCGAATGATTATTACAGGCAGTCGCTCTGCTGAACGGATAGATGAAGTCCCTTCTTCTGTCACGCTTATTGAACAACAAACCCTCGCACGAGATATGTTAGTCACTTCGCAGTTACAAAATTTACTCGCATTTCGCGTTCCTGGATTAGCGCCAAGCACTGGCACATCAAGTAATTCTGGGCAAAACCTTCGTGGTCGCGCGGCATTAGTGATGATTGACGGCGTGCCTCAGTCAACGCCATTACGTAATGGTCAATTAGGCATAAGCTCTATCGATGCCGGTGCCATTGAACGTATCGAAGTGATTAAAGGAGCCACCTCTATTTATGGCAATGGCGCCTCTGGTGGCATTATTAACTACATCACTAAGCGTGCCAGCGAAGATAAAGCACGAATTAATGTTGGGGCTTCCAGTAAATTTAGCGCAGTAAAATTACAAGATAGTGCCGGTTATCGAGTTGATACGTCCATAGACGGTACGATTGATGACTTTAGCTATGTATTTAGCGCCATTACTGAAAAAACAGGTTTAGAGCGTGATGCCGAAGGCGACGTTATCGGATTGATTTATGGTTTATCAGAAACTAAATCGAATAATTATTTTACTAAACTCGGCTATCAACTCGACGACGACAAGTCAATTCAACTGACTTATAACTACTACGAAGCCCAACAAGACGCAGACTTAATTGATGTTATTGGCAGTGTTAACTCTGGCGAAAAAACCTACGCCATTGAAAATACTAGCGGCATAGTAAAACCCGGTGTACCTCAAGGGCCGCGCGGTAATCATAACCTAATGTTAAAATACGTCGACCAAGAGATATTTATTTACACCCAATTAACCGTTGATGGTTATATGCAAAAAATAGAAAATATGTTTTTCTTCTCAACTGCGTTAGCTAATCCAAGTGAAGGTTACGAAGGAGGTCAATCAATCATCAAGTCCGAAAAGAAAGGCTTACGGATTAACTTTGCTAGCCAAATTGACTGGGATAACATCGAATCAACCTTTATCTACGGCATTGATGCACTTGAAGATGTTAGCTCACAACCTTTGGAAGACGGTCGAATTTGGGTACCAGAAATGGACATGCGCAACTTAGCGGCCTATTTGCAAACCAAGTTTGTTGTTGCTGATGATTGGGTTTTTAAAGCCGGTATTCGCCAAGACAGTGTCGACTTAAGTGTTGAAGATTATCAAACATTGAAACTATGCAGTACCGCAAGCACTTGCTCAGTACCTTTTGATGTTACAGGCGGCGAGCTTAACTATGACTCCACCACCTATAATGTTGGTTTGCGCTACAATATGAACCCGCTATTTAGCCCTTTTATTAGCTTCTCTCAAGGTGCTGACATATCAGATATCGGTCGCCTGTTACGCTCAGCCACGGTTAATGATATTGCCCTAATCCGCACCGAAGCATCAATTGTCGATAACTACGAAGTTGGCTTTTCAGGTCAGGTCGGTGATGTAACTTATGAAATTGCCGCGTACCGAAGTGAATCAGAACTCGGCACCAGTAATACTTTTGATGCAACTACAGGCGTGTATTTACCGGTTCGTGCACCGCAAAAAATTTGGGGCTACGAAGCACAGCTAGACTACCATGTACAAGATAATCTGAGTACGGGTTTAAGCTATAGCTGGATTGAAGGTAAAGACACTGAAAATGATACCTATCTTGATGGTAGCACCATATCTGCGCCTAAATTTACTGCTTATGTAAACTGGCAACCAGTTGAAGATGCGAATGTCAGCATTAATTACATGTATGTCGGTGACCGTAAACGCTTTGAGCAAGTGAATGGCCAATATGTTGGTAGCCAAGGTCCTATAGAACATTATAACGTTGTAAATCTTGCCAGTAGCTATCAGATCAATAACTGGCAATTATCACTTGGAGTAGAAAACTTACTCAATGAAGATTACTTTTCAGCAAGATCACAAGCTTATACTTACGGGGGATACAATACTAAATCTCTGGGCACCACCATTAATGTGGGCGTAAAGACCAGCTTCTAAAGCTGAAAAGTCACTATAAAAAAGGGCGTAAACAATAAATTGTTTACGCCCTTGTTTAATTCAGCAAGACGTTAATACAACCCCACTAATAATTCGACATTAAAAGTGATGCGATACCTGCAACACCACTTCTCGTGGTGCACCCGGGAAATGACCATTACGTTCAGAGAAACCGCTCACGGCATATTCTTTATCAAACAGGTTTTTCACATTTAGCTGAAACTGGGTATCTTGCCACGTAGTTGTCCAGCTCATATCAAACACGGTATAGGGTTTAACACGCTGCGCATCAGCACTCATTTGCTCACTGACATAATCTGCACCCAGTGCAATAGCAGAATTCATACTGTCAATATCATAACGCGTCCACAAACCCGCTTGATGACGCGGCGCATTAACAAACTTGCTGCCATCGGCATAGGTATCGCCAATATCGCCTTGAGTAACACGAGTATCGTTATAGGCATAATTAGCCATGACTGTCCAATTAGGTGTTATATCTCCCACCAACGTAAACTCAAGTCCTTTACTTTCAACTTCACCTAAGCTTACTAACGCAGGGATTCCGTCATCATTGCCCGTGTCAGCAGGATTATTCATGGCGACATCTTTTTTATTAATTTGATACACAGCTAACGTGGTCATCATGCTGCCATTAAACCACTGATTTTTTATCCCTAGTTCAACTTGTTCACCCATTTCAGGTTCTAAGCTACTGTCTTCACTCGCCGTTTCTTGATCGCCAAGCGAGGTCGGATTAAAACTTTCTGCATAATTAACATAAAATGATGTATCGGTGGAGTATTTATAAACAATACCACCACGCGGTGATACATGATTATCACTAAACTCAAATCCAGTTTCTTTATCAAAATCGTTAAAGTGATCGTAACGTAGCCCCACCAATAACAACCATTTCTCGCTTAAACTAATTTGATCTTGAACATATAAACCCGCGAGTTCGGTTTTAGTGCCATCACGTTCTTGGTCTTGTAAGTTATAAGTCGAAGGATCAGTTTCACCGTAATTAAGATCAAAAATGTTTAGATTAGCGACACCATCAGCCTCATAACGGGCACGCCAATAATCATAATCGCTGTTTACGTGATGGTAATCTGCTCCAAATAATAAGGTTTGCTCAATACCAGTATCTAATCGATATACAAAATCTGAAGTCACACTGACTTCTTGGTTAGCGCGATACTGTTTACGATATTCACGTTTAATGGTTTTATCATCAATATTGGCTTCGCCATCACCATTAACGTCAACCCAACTTTGTGATTCGTGATATCCCTGAACACGCTCGTTATCAAGGTAACGCACTGTGGTATTAACACTTAACTCATCGCTAAAATGATGCTGTAAGTCAGCTTGTAATATTGTTGCTTCAAGGTTTTGATAGTCGGATTTTTCATTAGCGTTATAGCTTGGATCAACCAAAAAGTTACCATCATCGTCAACGGGAACGCCACGCAAACGATTACCACCTAAGTCTTGTTTGATATAATCAATCGTTGTTGTGAGTGTAGTGTCATCGTCAAGTTGAAATAATAATCCACCTGTTAACTCGGTATTTTCAGAGTCGGCATTATTTCGAAAACTGTCTTTTTGCTCATAAAAACCGCCTAAACGATAAGCAATTGAATCCGTTAAACCACCTTTAGAATCAATTGACCCGCCCATACGGTCGTTATCGCCTGTGGTTAATGTCACTTCAGTATCTTGGACAAAACTCGGCTTTTTGCTGACATAATTAATCATGCCGCCAGGCTCACCACCACCGTATAACGCAGCAGCTGGACCTTTTAACACTTCAACTCGTTCAATATTAAATAACTGTGGTACACCGAAACCAGAAAAAGGGTCGCCTCTTACACCGTCATAAAACACATTGCTGTCATCACGAAAGCCACGAAAGGTCACCCCTGAATAACTATAAGTGCTCACACCCGCAATAGAGCGGTATAAATCGGTGATTTCGCGTGCTGCTTGGTCAACTATCAACTGTTCATTCAACACCTGCACCGATTGCGGTAAATCCATAATATCAGTTTCAACTTTGGCACCCACAGACGTAGAAGATTCACGATAAAAGGTTTGTGCCCGGCCCATTACGGTAATTTTCTCAATCGACTCTGTCGAGTCTAGGTCGGTCGTGTTCTCGTTCGCACTGACACTCAGTACAGGTAGCAGTAGACTTAACATCCCAATATTAATGACGTTCAAATGCATAACAGCTTACTCATCGGCAACAGTAAAATTTGGCCGCAATATAGCACCAAACACTAATGAAAACCATTCTCATCTGATAATTTACATTTGTGCTTGTTTGTTAACGATAAAGTCAGTTTATGTTTAAAGGTTTTGTTGTTGAATGAGTATTTATTATCGACTAGATCAGGAAGAGCGAGGTGCATAGCTAACAATAGAGTTGAACACTCGGGTTAATAAATCATCCATTTGTAAATACTTAGCGTTCCGACGACGTTTACTGAACGGATGTAGTCAACTCCAACAGGAGATCGTCTGCCGCAAGTATTGGATAGTAATGAAGCTAAAACATAGAGAAACAATAACCAACATCAACTCGGGTTGACTATTATAAGGTTGCGACACCAATATTTTCGTACTAACGATAAAAAAAGGCCTCGCATTGCTGCGAGGCCTTTTTTATAAAGAGGTGAGTTGGCCGATAAGCCGGGTCCTGTCGTGGACAGTTATTCATCTAGGCCTGCAATCGCTCACAGGCTCAAGCAACCTACCCGGTTCCAACGCGAGCAGCGCCATGCGGAACCCTATTTGGTCTTGCTTCGGGTAGAGTTTACCTTGCTACGGACTATTGCTAGCCGCACGGTGCGCTCTTACCGCACCCTTTCACCCTTACCATCTTAGCCTAAGCCAAAATGGCGGTTTCCTCTCTGTTGCACTTGTCGTCGGTTCACACCGCCCAGGCGTTACCTGGTACCCCGCTCTTTGAAGCCCGGACTTTCCTCCCCGTACTTGCGTACGCGGCAACTGTCTGGCCAACTCGGCGCGGATTATAGCCTAAGCAGCGCAACAAACCAATGCCAAAGCGAGCGGCTTTTTATAAATCCAGTTCTAAACCGTATTTATATAGGGCATTTTTCTTTAAACCATGAATTTGCCCTGCTATAGCGGCGGCTTTTTTAAGCGGCAACTCTTCACAAAGTAACTTTAGGGTAGCAACGGCAACCGCTGGAATACCTTCTTCATCAGATAATGTAAAGCCATGGCACATAATGACCATTTCGCCTTTTTGCTGATTATCATCAGCTTCAACCAGCGCTAATACCTCTGCAGCGGTGCCAGATAAGAAGGTTTCGAAGGTTTTAGTGACTTCACGTGCCATTACCACTTGCCTATCGGCGCCTAAAACGTCAACAATAGCGGCGAGGCTATAAAGAATACGGTGAGGAGATTCGTAAAATATCAAAGTACGAGGATCTTCTTTAAGAAATTCAAGTTTATCGATACGGGCTTTTTCTTTTGACGGTAAAAAACCTTCAAAACTAAAGCGATCAGACGGTAAGCCTGATGCACTTAAGGCCGTAATCGCTGCACATGCCCCAGGCAAAGGTACGACTCGATGGCCAGCTTGACGAACATGGTTAACTAAATGGTAGCCGGGGTCAGAAATTAACGGCGTCCCAGCGTCAGAAATGAGCGCGATTGATTTGCCTTCATTTAATTGTTCTACTATCCATTGTGCTCGGTCACGTTCATTGTGATCATGTAATGCCGTTTTACGGGTTTCAATACCAAAGTGACTTAGCAGCCTTCCGCTGTGGCGAGTGTCTTCACAGGCGATTAAATCAACCTGTTGCAGCACCTCTATTGCCCGAGCGCTGATGTCGCCAAAATTACCAATTGGGGTGGGAACAATATACAGCGCGACCATTTGGTCCATAATTACCTCGATAATGAATCTACCTGATACTTTCGCCAAGCGTAAGAGCAGGTTAAACTAGTGACAGCATCTTACCAGAGTGAAGCCAAGTGTTAATAAGACTGAATACTACAAAATTCGTGTGCGCGTTGATTTTCTCTGTATTGGTGGTCGGTTGTGCCACCAAAAAACAGCAGGATAATGTTGACGCTAGCGCATCGCTCGTTGCCGCTGAACATCCAGCTAAAATTTATTTGGCTGAGGCAACGAATAGCAGTTTACCAGAAAAGCGTGATCGTTATTTATTACTCGCCGCTCATGCTTATATCAATGATGGTAACTTTAATTCTGCCGCTAATGTATTAACGTCAATGCAGAAGTCGATGGTGAACGTTCCCTCGCTTCAAGCGGAGCATATTTACTTGCGCGCTCGCATTGTCGAAAAAATCAATAGCAGCCAAGCCGCATTAGATATTTTACAGTATCCACCACATTGGCAACTACCACGCTGGCAAATGGCAAGTTATCACCAATTTAAAGCCAAGCTGTACAAAAATACTCAACAGCCAATTGATCAGGTTAAGCAGTTAAGTCTATTAAGCAACTACTTACCAAAATCTGAAACCACAGCGATCAATAATGTTATTTGGAAGTTACTACAACCTTTATCCGAAGAAACTGTGCAGTCGTTTATGCGCGATCAATCGAATCCGATTTTTGCTGGTTGGTTACAATTAACCTTTATCGCTAAACATTACGCGGTTGAGCCGACGCAATTGGTGCGTTATTTAGGTGAGTGGCAGCGTAATAACCCTTATCATCCAGGCGCGGTGAAGTTACCTGCTGATTTAGAAAAAGCGCTTAATGCCAAACCGTTTAGACCGCAAAATATAGCAGTATTATTACCGTTAAGTGGCCCACGCGCTGTGGTTGCTGAACCTATTCGTCAAGGTCTTTTATCGAGCTATTTATCTGATTTTGATAGCAATGTCTCACTTAACTTTTATGATACTCAGCAAGGGGTTGCGGCCGCTTATCAACAAGCTGTAGCCAAAGGCGCAGAATTTGTCATTGGGCCATTGTTACCCAATGAAGTTGAAGAACTACAGAAAATTAACGATAAACAAAAGACCACAGTGCCACAGCTGTATTTGAACCAAACAGATACGTTTACACCACAACCAAACCTGTTTTACTTTTCATTGTCTCCAGCACAAGAAGCCAGTGACGCTGCACATAAGCTGTATAGCGATGGGGTAAAGTTGCCACTATTATTGGCCAGTAACGATCCGATTGGCAAACGTATGGCAGACAGCTTTAAGCAAACTTGGCAAACCTTAACCAGCAATGATGCCGAAGTGTATTTTTATGATGCTGGCGACCAAATGAAGGTAACAGTTCAAGAAGCATTAGGTGTGAAAGATAGCCAAGCGCGTATTAGCAGAATGCGTGATTTATTGGGTAGCCGCTTAGAATCAGATTTTCGTTCTCGCCAAGATATTGATGCGATTTACATGATTTCGGGTTCACAAGATTTAGCCCTGCTAAAACCCTTTTTAGACGTTAACTTTAGTGTGTTCTCTGAACCCGTAACCTTATATACCACTAGCCGTAGCCGTCTTGAAAGCGAGTCAGCGCAGTCGGCACAAGAGTTAAATAACTTGATCATTAGCGATGTACCTTGGCTGATGCAACCTAGCAGCGAAACACAGCTGGTTTCTGAGCTTTGGAGTGGTTGGAATAACAGCCAAAAACGCCTATATGCAATGGGTTTTGATGCCCTTGAATTGGTTAATCGTTTAGCGCAAATGCGCGCTTTCCCGGGATACCAATTTATTGGCCGCAGTGGTGCATTATCAGTGAAACCTAACGGAGTGATAGATCGTCAACTTTCTTGGGGAAAATATAGCCAAGGACAATTAACACCACTATGAACAGTGGACAATTAGCTGAGCAACGTGCACGAACTTACCTTGAACAACAAGGTCTAACGTTTGTAGATGCTAATGTTCGATACCCATTTGGTGAAATAGATTTAATTATGCGCCAGCAAGATGTCTGGGTGTTTGTTGAAGTAAAATTTAGGTCGTCAAATCAGTTTGGTGGCGCCTTAAATGCCTTAACAAGTAAGCAAATTACCCGGATAAGATTAGCCGCTGAGCATTATTTACAACGACAAAAATTAAATCCACCTTGTCGCTTTGATGTCATTGCGATGAATATTGATGAAATAAACTGGCTACAAGGCTGTTTTTAAGCGGCAATTGATTACCATAACCTTGATTTATGGCATCATATAGTCAAATTACCGAGTCTGACTGATGAGCGACGATAAAAAAGCTGATCAGAGACATACGTAGACATAATTTAGCGTAAGGATTGTTGCATGTTAGAACGTATTAGAGATAGTTTCACCGAATCGATTCAGACTAAAATTGATGCTGCTGAAGCATTACCTGAGTCTATTGAAAAAGCTGCAGAGATGATGGTGCAATGTCTACTTGGCGGTAATAAAATTCTGTCATGTGGTAATGGCGGCAGTGCTGGCGATGCTCAACATTTCTCTGCTGAATTATTAAACCGTTATGAAATTGAACGTCCACCGCTGCCTGCTATTGCATTAAGCTGTGACACTTCAACGATTACTGCTATCGCCAACGATTATAGCTACGATGAAATCTTCTCGAAGCAGATTTTTGCACTGGGTCAACCAGGCGACATTTTATTGGCTATTTCAACCAGTGGTAACTCTGGCAACATTATTAAAGCCATGGAAGCAGCGTTAAGCCGCGACATGACTATTGTTGCCCTAACCGGTAAAGATGGCGGCGCAATGGCGGGCTTGATGAGCGCAGGAGATGTCGAAATCCGCGTACCGTCAAACGTTACTGCACGTATTCAAGAAGTTCACTTACTGGTTATTCACTGTTTATGCGATAACATCGACCGCACCTTGTTCCCACAGGATGAACAAGCATGATAAAAAGGTTACTCATCATCTCAGTCCTGGCGATGCTGCAGGGGTGTGCTGGTGCAGTCATGGTTGGTGCCGTTAGCGGTGCCAAGATGGTTAATGATGAGCGCAGCATGGGCACTCAAATCAGCGATACTAATGCAGACTTTGTCATTGCTAGCGCGCTATCAAAACATGATGACCTTAATAATCAAACCAATATCGCCGCGGTTGTGATGAACAATAATGTATTGATGATAGGTCAAGCACCTAACTCAATGCTGCGTGATAAAGCGATTAAAGTGGTGCAAGATTTACAAATTGGCGGCAAAATACATAATCAAATTCGTATTGGCACGCCAACGTCATTTACCACTCGCAGCAACGACACTTGGGTAACAACCAAAGTCAAAGGCCGCATGTTAAATGAAAAATCGCTCGATATTACTCGAGTGAAAGTGATTACCGAAAACGGCGAAGTCTTCTTACTTGGGTTAATTGACCGCAAGCAAGCTGATTTGGCGGTTGATATCGCGCGAAATACTGCAGGCGTTCGCAAAGTGATTAAGGTTTTTGAATACACTGAATCTTAATCCTGCAGTACATTTTTATTATCGCGATTTAGAAATTCATCCTGCATTTTGCTCGATGAATTTTTTTTGGGATCTTTTGGCTTGTATCCACGGGATAATCAGCGACGGCAACACAATAAACCCAGCCCCAACCCAACTTAAACCATCAAGCCATTCATCAAAAAACAACCAACCAAAAAAGACACAAAATAATAGTCCTGTGTATTCAGCCACCACAATTTGACTGGCTTGTGCTTGGCGATAAGCCAACGCGCAAAACCACTGATACGCCAATAAAAACACATTACTCGACACCGCAATAGCCACTAAAGACCCACTGATTGCCTCTATGCCTTGCACCAATGCCATGACCAACACCAAAGGAATACTGAGTAAGTTATATAGCATTAACGTTACAACAGGGCTTTCGGTACTGGGGAGTTTGCGCAATGCCAACTGGTTTATCGCAAACATAAATGCAGAGATGAGTACTGCAATTCCAAACCAGTTAATTTCACTTGGTCGTAGCAAAATAATGATGCCCAGAAATCCCAAAATAGCTGCCAGCCAATGTGCAGCAGTGACGCTCTCTTTTAAAAATAGAAATCCCATTAATATAATCATTAATGGCGCCGAATAAAACAACGAGCTTACAGTGGCGATAGGTAGCGCAATTAACCCCATAATTAAGCATACAGCTCCAATAGCGCCAGTATTAGCTCGCACTAAGTGCACCTTTATATGGCGACTGATTGGTTTTTTAGCTACAAACCACAATGGCAGTAACATTAATACTGATGTTAACTGTCTGATTAACAGAAATGTTGCAGCGCTACTGCCCTCTGGAAGCCATTTTATAGACACATCATACATAGCACTAAAAAGGTTACCGACAACTAATAACATCATGCCAATCGCTATTGTGGATTTCATTACACTTACAACCTTAGAACCTTAGACCAATAATTGGCTGCATCATATAGTTATCAATTAATATCGAATAATGATGTTTTTAATCTATGCATGAGTTAAATTCATACCTCATAAATTTTAATAAAATAAATTCATATTTGAGGTGTATATGCGCAAACTGCCGCCACTGCGGGCACTACAAATTTTTGAAGCGGCCGCAAGGCATGCTCACTTTTCTCGGGCGGCAACTGAGATGTGCATTACTCAAAGTGCGGTATCGCACCAAGTAAGACTGCTTGAAGCACATTTTGGCGAACGATTATTTATCCGCGAAGGTAGGCAGCTCTGCTTAACCAGTAAAGGCAATGTGCTTTACCATGAACTGGAGCGAATATTTAATGAGTTGAATGATTTAAGCATGCAAATCACTGGCGATTGTAATGATCAGCTCCGCTTAGCGGTATACAGTTCATTTGCCATTAAGTGGCTGATTCCTCGCTTAAGCGATTTCCATCGCTTACATCCACAGATTAAAATTCGCCTAGATATGATCACCGACGACCCACTGATGAGTGATAGTGTTGCTGATATGTTTATTACTGGTCAAAGTGGCCAACCGGGTTATGTGCATCGCATGTTACACCAAGAGAGACTGATCCCAGTGATCTGCCCGGGGCTATTAAATACCGACCACTCGGCGCTGAGTGTATTACGGCAACATGCATTACTCACTGTAGATGAAGGGCCAATAGGCTTTGATTGGGAGCGCTGGTTAAAGGTTAACAGCATCAGCATAGAGGCTACGCAACAACAGCATGTATTCAGCCATGTGTTGTTAGCTATTGAAGCGGCAATTGCTGGTCAGGGGATCGCGCTGGCATCAGATTTTATGGTAGAACGAGATATTAGTAAGGGAGCATTAGTCGCACTTGACTTACCCGCTATGTTGACTGGATTTGAATTCAATTTTAGTTGTAAACAGCGACGTTTAAAGGAGCCCGCTATCGCTGCATTTGTACAATGGTTAACCAAAAAATAAGCCAGCACGTTGCTGGCTTATAGATAACATTAGCTGAAATAATACTTACACAATAAGACCAATTTTTTCGTACACTTTTTTAATCGTGACTTCTGCACGAGCTTGAGCTTTTTCAGCACCTTCCGCCATGACTTGGTTTAGATATGCATTATCGGCGCGGTACTCTTTAAAGCGAGCTTGTAATGGCTCAAGCATTCCTACGACAGCTTCACCAGTAGCCACTTTTAAATGACCGTACATTTTGCCTTCAAACTCTGCTTCTAAAGACGCAATCGACTGACCAGTACAACCTGACATTAAGCTGAGTAGATTCGACACACCTGGCTTTTGTTCCATATCAAAACGCACTACTGGTGGCTCTTCGCTGTCGGTCATGGCTTTTTTCACTTTCTTTAAAATCGCTTTAGGATCTTCAAGTAAACCAATGACGTTATTACGATTATCGTCAGACTTAGACATTTTCTTAAGCGGGTCCTGCAATGACATGACCTTAGCGCCGTGTTCAGGAATAAACGGTTCTGGGATAGTAAACGTGTCGCCGTAAGCATTGTTAAAACGGGTTGCGATATCGCGGGTGAGTTCTAAATGTTGCTTTTGGTCTTGCCCAACAGGGATCTCATTGGCTTGATAAAGCAAAATATCTGCAGCCATTAGAACAGGATAACCATATAAGCCAACGTTAATGTTATTGGCATGCTTTAACGATTTATCTTTAAACTGGGTCATGCGATTTAACTCACCCATTTGGGTGTAACAGTTTAATACCCATCCAAGTTGGGTGTGCTGCGGTACTTGCGATTGAATAAACACGGTGCTTTTTTTAGGATCAACACCGCAAGCAAGGTATAACGCTAGCGTATCTAAACACGCTTCACGCAGCGCTTTAGGATCTTGGCGCACCGTAATCGCATGTAAATCAACAACACAATATAGGCAATCATGGCTATCTTGCATGGCAACCCATTGACGAAGTGCGCCCATATAATTACCTATGGTTAATTCGCCTGATGGCTGCGCACCGCTAAGAACTATGGGTTTGGTCATGTGTTTATTGCTCCAGATTATCTTTTTAAAATTCAAATTATTATGAAAGTAAGTATTGCTCTATATCAGCAAAGTTTTCGCATATCGCATGCGGGCTGCTAAGACCGATATCTTCGCCGTAGTTGTATCCGTAGGTCAAGCCAATAGACATAACATTCGCAGCTTTAGCCGCTAAAATATCATTCTTTGAATCACCTATCATCAGTAATTGAGATTCATCCAACTGCCATTGTTTAAGCAAATGTTGTAATGGCATTGGGTCTGGCTTCATTTTGGCCAATGAATCACCACCGAGAACTTCAGAAAATAGCTCATCAAGACCAAAAGCTGTTAGTAACGGCACGGTAAAACGATATGGTTTATTGGTAACGATAGCCAGTTTAAAACCTGCTTGTTTTAACTGCTGTAACGTGTCGATAACTCCCGGATATAAACGACTATGTTTTTGTAAGTGCTCACCATAATGATGCATAAATTGCGGCATAATTTGCTCAAGTATTACCTGCAGATCAGGAGCATCTTCTGGCATAGCAGACACATAACTTAACGCACGTTGCATTAATACTTGAGCGCCATTACCTACCCAGCTACGAACCAATGCTTCAGTCACTGGTTGGTATTGGTTCTGTGCTAATGTGGCGTTTGTGGCCGCTGCCAAATCAGGCACACTGTCGATTAACGTACCATCTAAATCAAAAGCGATTGCGCGAATATTTGACCATTGCATCATGTAAAGTCCCACTGGATATGGATAAAGAAATTATGATATCGAAGCGAGTTCGGCACGCATTTGATCAATAACAACTTTATAATCGGGTTGATTGAAAATTGCCGAACCAGCTACAAACATATCTGCACCCGCGGCCGCTATTTCAGCAATATTATCGACCTTAACGCCACCATCCACTTGCAAGCGAATATCAAAACCACTGGCATCAATAAGCGCACGAACTTGGCGAAGTTTTTCTAGCGTATGTGGAATAAATGACTGACCACCAAAACCAGGATTAACTGACATCAATAAAATAACATCGAGCTTGTCCATTACATGATCTAAATAATGCAGTGGAGTGCCAGGATTAAAGACTAATCCAGCCTTACAGCCAGATTCTTTAATCAACTGCAGTGTGCGATCAACATGTTCTGACGCTTCTGGATGAAAAGTGATAATTGAAGCACCGGCTTTGGCAAAATCAGGAATAATGCGATCAACGGGTTTAACCATTAAATGTACATCAATATCAGCGGTGATCCCGTAATTACGCAACGCAGTGCATACCATTGGGCCTATTGTTAAATTTGGTACATAGTGATTGTCCATAACGTCGAAATGAACAACATCTGACCCCGCATCTAATACGGCTTTAACATCGTCACCTAAACGGGCGAAATCAGCAGACAAAATCGATGGTGCAATTAAAAATGGGCGCATAATCTTCTCTATTGGCAGATCAAAGTGACGACATTTTACCCTTTGCAGCCGCAAGCCTCTAGTCTAACAAGGGAAATAACCACTATCCTCAATAGAATTTAGTTAAAAACTAGACCATAAGTCGGATTTACTATTTTTTATACAGAAACCAGTGTTCAATAACTAAGCTATTTTGCTATAATGTAAAAAGTTGTTATCTTAGTGGTCCAACTGAATATTTAATACCTGTTGTAGCATCAATCGAGTTTACACCATGGATAGGGCACCCTTTATGGTAAAGCAATTATTACGCAAGTTTTCTGGTCGTGATGGCAAATTATTGTCAGCACCGGTTTTTGCTGTATTTGCTACGTCTGCATTGGCGTTATTGTTAAGCCAAGTATTGATGGCCAACGAAAGTAATTCGGCCAATAGTAAGGCCTGCGTCTGCAACAGCACCACCAACTACAATGCAAGTTTACCCAGTAGTCACCCTACAAATCGTTGTGCAGAGCAGTCGAATGATGTCAGTTGGGGTAATTGGATTACGGGTAATAGCCGTTCAAGCCAGTTTCACTTTATTGATTTACTTGAGTTAATCCACGGTCACAAAGACAAACCTTTGAATGACATGCCAACCTCAGGCAACCCAACTCAGATATCGCGTTAATGTCACTTTGGCGGGTATTTAGCAGCACTGTAGCGGCCTTTTTTGGCGTGCAGACAGAAAAAAATCGCCAAAAAGATTTTCAAAATCAATCCCCATTACCGTTTATCATTATGGGCATTATCTTAGCCATTGCCTTAGTCATTTCCCTAATACTCATCGTAAACCAAGTATTAAGTTAACGGATAGCTTTCGTTATCCGCTCTTTGCAGCATTACTCTTCTTCACGATAATGATGATCATATAGCGCCATAATTTCATCCACTTTATTGCGTGAACCGCCTTTAGGGCTAATATTACGCTGTACCGAAATCGTTGAACAAGATGCACCACGATATAATTCTCGCGTTAACGGAATATCATGATTACTGATCAATACCGGAATATTTCTCTCATGGGCAATAAGCCGTGAATGACGAGCAAGTAATGCTTGATCATCTAAGCTAAAACCCGGACCTGCATAAGTGGTGAAACTGGCTGTAGTTGATAACGGCGCATAAGGCGGATCACAATAAATAACGTCACCGCTGTTCGCCATATCAAAGGCTTGTTCGTAACTGATACATTTAAAGGTCGCTTTTTGCGCTTTTAATGAAAAATAACGAATTTCAGTTTCTGGAAAATAAGGCTTTTTGTACGAACCAAACGGCACGTTAAAACCACCTTTGCGATTATATCGACATAAGCCATTAAAACCATGGCGATTCATGTACAGAAAATATACCGAACGAATGAAAGGATCGCTACAGAGATTAAATTCAGCACGAATACGGTAATAAGCATCTTTGTCATTCATATGATCGACAAACATGGCCTTTGCCGCTTGAATATATTTATCTGGCTGTTGCTGAACAATTTGATATAAATTGATTAGGTCTTGGTTGATGTCACACAATAAATAGTCATCAAACTGTGTATTGAGGAATACCGAACCTGCCCCAACGAAAGGCTCAATCAGTCTATTTCCAGCTGGAAGGTGTTTTGCTAGCTCATCAACGAGCTTATATTTACCGCCTGCCCACTTTAGAAAGGCTCTATGCTTTTTTATCATGAATAGGAATTATGCCAGCAAAATTAAAGCTGATGATTGTACTCTGTTTAACGACAATTATCATCGGATAAAGCAGATTTATTCGTTGATTTTTCATCCTATTGACTTGGATGCTGCAGAATATGAAGATTGTTAATCTTGTCGCTTATAATCACTTAAGTCAGCCCACTTTCTTACCCAGGGAGCCGCTAATCCATATTGTTTCTGAAGGCTTTTAGCTTTTGCGGAGGCTGCCGATGCGGTTTCAAAATCACCCAGCAATATAACGTGGCGTTGTTTGTAACTCATTATGTAAACTTGCGGCTCTTTTGCCAGTTTAACTAAAATCGGTGTAAGTGAATCTTTGTCATTCACACTGGCAAGTTGCAGCGTAAAACCTTTCACTTTTAAATTCGGGGTATTATCTCGCTCAACAATATCATTCGGCTTACTTACCGTATTAACTTGCGCTTTGGGTAACTTACCTTGGAAAGATAAGCCTTTTAATGATGAATTAACCACTATGTCAGTATGATTATCTGCAGGAATATTTTCTATGAGGTTAGTATCACCTTCCTCTACTAGCGAACTGTCAGCAATGATTTGCTGCTCTATGATTAAGTGCGCTTGTTCATTGGCTCTCGACTTAGTTAAGGCCAATTGCCTATGGGCAAAATAAGCGCTTAATGAACTGTCGGCATAACCAATGACATATTGAGCTGCTTTAACACGCACAGCGGATTGTTCTGCTGTTAATACTGGCGACAATGATGCCGAAATAGGAGGAGGTAATTGTGTACTTATGCCCCACCAAAGCGACACACCAGCCAATATTGTGATAAAAGCTATCATCATTTTAACTGACAGAGACCAAGATGATTGCTCTGTTTGTGGCTCTTCTAATGCTAACGCTAATAATTGAACCACTTCAGCTGGCGTCCCCTGCTGCTTCTCTAATTGCTTATGGATAATTTCACGTGGAATAAACGGTGTTTGCCGACTCCGCAATAATAAACTTTGATAGAGGCCATCGCGCTCGGGTACCGATAAAGGTTCAATAGTCACAGGCAGTAATCTAGCACGAATATCATCAGTTAATTCAGCTACTAAGGTATGCCAAAAACTGGGGGTAACGGTCACTGTAACTGCAACAGGTTTACCTGCACAATGAATTTGGCTCAGCAGAATACACTCAGCCCAAATATCTTTAGGCAATAAATCGGCATCATCGATGATGATATGTAATGGTTTTTTTAAACTAGATTGGATTCTCAGTACGGTGTCCATCAAAGGACGTTCATCATCAAAAATTGGCGCGGAGATTAATTGAACCAGAATTTTTCGACGAATTTCAGCGCTATCAGCGTGTTGAGGACAAATGATCAATGCTGAATTGTAGTCATCTAGCTCACTGGCTAATGCAGCCGTCAGTGTCGACTTACCTGAACCGTTATCACCACAAATAACCAACAACTGTTCGCTATAACTAGCAATATGCTGTAAACGCTGAATGAGCGCTTCTTGGGTAGGGAGTAGCAATAGTCCTGGAGTCGTCAATGATTCACCACACTATAATTTATAGCTAGCATAGTTATATGCGGAATAATTTATACGCAGCTAATAACCTGTTTCAATAAGTCTTCACTCACATCACTAAAGACATCAGCTTTGCCTATTTCTGTAGGTAATACTAAGCGGATTTTACCACCTAACACTTTTTTATCTCGACGCATATGCTTGATAAACTGTTCAAAACCCATCGACTCTGGAGCCGTTATAGGTAAATCAAACGCTTGCATCAATCGGCAAATACGCTCGACACTTTGCTCATCTAATAGATTGAGCTTACATGCTGTTTGAGCCGCTAAAACGGTACCAGCAGAGACAGCTTCGCCATGTAACCAAACACCGTAGCCCATTTCAGCTTCGATAGCGTGCCCGAAGGTATGCCCAAGGTTTAATAACGCTCTTACACCTTGTTCAGTTTCATCTTGTGCGACAACATCTGCTTTAATCTGACAACATTTAGCAATGGCATAATTTAACGCGTCAGTTTGAAGCGATTTTAACGCATCTACATTTGCTTCAAGCCACTGGAAAAAGTCAGCATCCCAAATAATACCGTACTTAATCACTTCAGCCATACCTGCAGCAAACTCATTTGCGGGTAATGTCTGTAAGCAAAGCGTATCGATAATCACTGATTTAGGCTGATAAAATGCACCAATCATATTTTTCCCAAGAGGATGATTAACAGCCGTTTTACCACCGACTGAAGAATCAACTTGGGACAGTAATGTAGTTGGTACTTGAATAAACTCAATTCCACGCTGATAACACGCAGCCGCGAAACCAGTCATATCACCAACAACACCACCACCTAGTGCGACTAATACCGAGTCTCGGGCAAAGTTATGCTCAAGTAATGCGGTAAAAATAAAATCTAGATGTTGTAAATCTTTAAATTTTTCGCCATCCGGCAAAATAACCGTTTCAATGCGCGCGCAAGCGCTCATCGCTTGTTGTATCTGTTGAAGATACAACGGAGCAATGGTGTCATTTGAAACAATTAAGGCTTTTTTGTTTGTTAGGTAGCGAGCAAATAGCCCGCTATCATTCATCAAATCCTGGCCAATATAAATGGGGTAACTTCTATCACCTAATTGAACCTGAATCTGTTGCATGTTGTTACCTAAAAGCCAAGTTGCTCGATAATTTGGTTTGCGACGATTTTCGCGCTTTGCTCATCAGTCTTAACGATAACATCCGCAATTTCCTCATATAGAGGGTTGCGAATTTCCGCTAAGCTTTCAAGCACTTCACGTGGATCATCTACTTGTAACAACGGGCGACGCTTATCACGCTGAGTGCGCGCGACTTGTTTGTCGATAGTTGTTTCTAAGTAAACCACTATACCTCGAGCAGAAAGATAGTTGCGGATATCTTTACTCTGAACAGAACCACCACCTGTCGCGAGAACGATACCTTGCCTTTCTGAAAGATCACCGATGACTTGAGCTTCACGTCTACGGAAGCCTTCCTCACCTTCGACGTCAAACACCCAGGCAATATCTGCACCGGTACGTTGTTCAATCTCATGATCTGAATCGTGGAAATCTAAATGCAGCATTTGCGCCAGATGGCGACCAATTGTGCTTTTACCTGCGCCCATAGGGCCTACCAGAAAAATATTGCGTTTTTCAGCCATTTCGTATACGTCTGAATCTTATATGAAAGAATGCCTTATCGACTTAAACTCAAGCCGACCTATAATTAAACCTTGCTCTAATGAGACTTGACGGAGGATTATCTCAGTTAAGGGCTACCGCTTGCAAGTCATCACAGCTATTTATCATGATTTTATTATGTCACTGATGTTTAAAACCTCAAATAAAAGGTAATGTTTTCGATTAAGTCTTTGTTAATACAAAGACTATAGGCCGATTAGCACTGCACTATCTAATTAAAGTTAATACCTTAAAACTTTAAGGAAGTTGCCATGATTACCACTAAAACGATAATTTTTTCGATTGGAGTAACGTTTAGTGATGCGCTATTTAACGCGTTTAGCCATTACTCCCCCATAAATCACTGTCATAAAAAAGCCAGCAATTAAGTAGCTGGCTTTTTTTTATTGCTATAGCGTGTAAAAAAATTAACGTTTGTCAGCAACAATCTTAGGGGTTACAAAAATTAATAGCTCTTGGCGCTCATTTGTGTCGGTTGAATTTCTAAATAAGAAGCCAACTAAAGGAATATCACCCAGAACCGGAACTTTGCTTACTCGGCTAATGAGGTTTTGCTGGTAAATACCACCTAACACAATCGTTTCGCCATTATCTACGAGTACCTGAGTACCAATACGCTGAGTATCAATCGCAACCGCTTCACCCGTTGCTGTGGCAACCGTTGTTCCTTGAGAATCTTGGGTAATTTCAAGATCTAGGATCACCCGGTCATCTGGAGTTATTTGTGGAGTCACACGTAGCGATAACACCGCCTTCTTAAAGGTCACTGTTGTTGCGCCGCTTGATGCTGACTCAACGTATGGGATTTCAACACCTTGCTCAATGTATGCCGACTTCTGGTTAGATGTGGTAATACGTGGGCTGGCAATGATCTCACCTTTGTTTTCTTGCTCTAATGCACTTAATTCTAAATCGAGTACTGTACCGTCTGCCAATTTAGCCACATGGAAAGCGATACTGGTCGCCGAGCTTGCTGCTGCCGGTAAATTAACATTGAGGCGATCGTCAATGCTTGGAATAGTACCGTTAGCAATACTCGTTGCTCCTCCAATGGTGCCAGATGTGCCCTTAGAACCTTGTTGATCGGTTATGCCCCAGCGAATCCCGAGATCTTCAGATACGTCGTCTTTCACTGTCACCATACGCGCTTCGATTAGCACTTGTTTAATAGGAATGTCTAATACTTCTATTAAGCGGTGTACGTTTTCTAAAATCTCAGCCGTATCTTTTACCAGTAACGTATTTGTACGTTCATCAACAGCAACACTACCACGAGATGATAATAACGTTGAATCCGTAGTTTTAAGTAACTCGGCAATATCGATCGCTTTAGCATAGTTTATTTGTAAGTATTCAGAATATAGTGGTGCTAACTCTTTTACTTCTTGGCGATTCTTCAGATCGTTACTTTCGCGAATGGCAAGCTCTTCACTCGGTGCCACCATTAAAATATTGCCTTCAATACGCTTGTCGAGACCTTTAGTTTGCAATATAAGATCTAAAGCTTGATCCCAAGGCACATCATCTAAACGTAAGGTAATCTCACCTTCAACGGTATCGCTGGTCACTAGGTTAAAGTTGTTATAATCAGCAATAATTTGCAACACAGTACGCACTGAAATATTTTGGAAGTTTAGTGATAATGAACGACCATTATATTTCTTTGCCTCTTTAGCGACAGAGACACGCTCAACTTTATCGACGCTAACTTTAAACACATTGCCATCTTGGCGATAGTTATAATCATAGTTGCCATCAACATCCACCAAAATACGGGCGGTTAAATCATCTTTAAATGTTTCAAAACTATTTACCGGTGTAGCAAAGTCTTGTACATCCATAACGTAAAGTAAGTCATTGCCAATATCGGTGTTATAAAGTTTTATTTCAAGCTTTGAACCAACTTGTTCTACATTCGCCGCTACAGAACGATTGCTAAGATTGAATAATATTTCTCCACCGCCGGTTTTATTGCGGCGAAAATCAATACTACTAATACCATTAACAAATGGATTGTTTGCTTCTACCGGACCAGACACATCATCATTAATAGTTAATCTATAACTATTACCAACAATTTTACCTTGATATGGTTTTACGTTAGACATTGCAACAATGATTTGTAAATCGCCACCTTGTTGTTGTGTAGTTAACTCTATTACACCAACAGCGTTTATCGGAATTTTGCTTTTATTTAAATTAGAAATAGTGTCTGAGAAATTCAACATAATTTCTGCCGGGTCTGCCGATAAATCCACAGACGGTGACACTATTGATGATTCAAAAATTAACTCTAATTCTAATTGGTGATCAACCATTGAATGATATTTGACGTCCATAAGACGATTAGCAGCTATCGCACTAGGTATTAAACCCATTAATAATACTGCGCCTAAAAACGCTCTAAAAAATAATAACTTTGTTATTGCTTTTTTTATCGCGGCAGAAGATTCCATTATTCTCTCATCCTTCGCACGTTATTTTCCTGATAATTCTAAATTGCTGGATCTTTCTGCCCAACAACCTGAACCATCAGGGATTAATTCTATAATTTCGATAAATTGCGGCGTAACTTTAGCAATTCGGCCATGATAAAGCCCTAAATACTCACCTACACCCATGCGATAAACATTGGCATCACTAGATTCGACTAAAGCCCAAATAGTACTCTCTTCACTCAATGTTCCGCGCATTCTTAAATTGTCTAATGCATAAGTTTCTAAGCGACCTTTGCGACGTTTCAAGTCTGGTTGTAAACAATCTCTAGATGTATCAATCACCTCTTCTGTCAATTCCCTTGATGGTGGAACAAAAGGACTGCGCATTAATTCAGCTTGATAAGCAAAATGTTCAAACTTCGGTGTTTGCTTTAATGGTGGTATACGGGCAACGTGTTGCGCCTTTGTAGTAGTAACAAATAGCTCTAAATCGCTGCGTTCGCCAATACAACCACTCAATAAAAACACCATTGATAACAATAAAGGCAAAAATTTCATTATTTCTGCCCCTTATCGGCCTGTTTCGTTAATTCAGCCCCTTCTTTAAAACGATACGTTTTGGCGAGAATATCCATTGATAATCCACCGGCATCGTTCTGCTTGATAGTAAAATCATGCAAACTGACAATTCGAGGTAATTTGGCAACACCACTGACCATATTACCCATTTGATGATAATCACCTACTACTGACATCTTTATCGGAAATTCAATATAGAAATCACGTTCAATTTCATCATCCCAATCTAGGCTATTAATTCTGAGGCCAGCATCAGTTGCAACAAATGTTAAATCATCTAATAAACCTGGCATTTCATTTTCGGATGGTAGCATTTTAAGCAATTCGGCAAACTGCACCTCCATCACGTCTAATTGTTCACGGTATAGCTTAAGATTAGCTGCTAAACGATATTTAGTTTCAAAATCTTCACGAAGTTGAATTTCTTTTTGCTGTTCAGCTTCCATTTGATCGATCGAATCTGAAATAAACAAATAATAACTAGCACCGATAACACACACAGATAAAAATGCAGCAAAGACAATTTTTACCAGCTTGGGCCAACCACCAATATTTTCAAAATCGATATCGTTAAATTGATCTAGGTCGAGATTCATTTTCTCGCTCCTTGGTTCGGATCAACATTAGTGACTTGTGAATCATCACGGATAGTGACACGTAATTTAAACCGCTGTAACTGTCTTAATTCTTCATTTTGCGTCACAATCGATTGCATACTCGGATCGTTAAGATAAGAAGATGTTTTAACTTTTCTCATCATATTCGCGACGTTATTATTTGATTCGCTTCGTCCTTCGATTAATAACACGCTACCTTTTTTCTCTATACTTGAAAGATAAATACCCGGTGGCACTATTCGGACTAATTCATCTAAAACATGAGTAGGTAAATTACGCGACTGCTGTAAGTTGAGAATAATTTCAGTTCGACGTTCAATATCTTTTTTACGTTCGGTAATTTTTCTAATTTCTGCTATTTGGGTATCAAGTAAGGTAATTTCTGATACTAAATATGCATTACGCTGACGCTGATCTTCAGTGACAACCTCTAGAAAACCCAAAAATAAATATACTACAAGTGATGTCACTAAAAAAACTAACGCTAAAATACCGATAAAATCGCGTTTTTGCTTCTCTCTAGCTTCTTCACGCCAAGGTAATAAGTTTATGTTCGCCATTGAGCATAACTCCTTAGCGCAAGACCACATGCCACCATATATTTACTCATATTAGGTTGAAGTTGACTTTTCATAACATCATCTGCATGCAAACACCCCTGAAAAGGATCTGCAACTATAGTATGAGTGCCTAACTCGTTAGTTAGTAATTCAACCATTCCTTCTAGCTTAGCGGTACCACCACACAAAACGATATAGTCAACTTTTTCACGTCCACTGGCAGTACAATATATTTGTAAAGTTCGTTTAATTTGTTGTAACAATTGCATTTGAAACGGAGATAAAACTTCGAACATATAATTACGCGGTAATTGTCCAGTAATCTTAGCGCGTTCAGCCTCATCATGGGGCATCCCATAAAATGACACAATTGACTGAGTGAATAACTCACCGCCAAAAGCTTGCTCACGAATAAACGTCGTGTCACCATTTTCAACCACAGAGAATGTGGTCATATTGGCGCCGATATCAACCATGGCGATTGATTTATCTTTAGCGCCATCAGGTAACTGACCATAAATTAATTCTGCAGAGCGTCCAAGTGCATAAGCTTCCACATCAACAACTTTAACGTCTAGTTCAATGGCATCCAAAGAGTCTACACGTGAATCAATATTTTCTGTGCGGCATGCGCTCAGTAATACGTTAACTTTGGTTGGGTCGGTAATATTCGGGTTAAGCCTTTCAAAATCGATGCTGACTTCATCAAGTGAATAAGGAATAAGATTGTCAGCTTCAATTTCAATTTGAGCTTCCATCTCCTCTTCATTTAACGCTGCATCCATATAAATGACTTTAGTCATAACGGCAGAGCCAGAAACCGCGACAGCTGCAAACTTTAGGGATTTAGGTAAACCCCGTCGAATCTGTCTTAGCGACTCAATTACCGCTTCAGTATCACGAATATCATGATCGACCACAGCTCCCTTTCTAACAGGAACTGACGCATGATTTTGAATTTTATATCCATCCGCAGTCTTGCTCAACAAAATGGCTTTTATTTCATGGGACCCAATATCAATCCCAACCATCTGAGGTGCTTGACGCTTCCACAATTTAGAAAGCATAGTCCGTCATCACAATTCTATTATTATTTTCTAAGAGATTAGCACATAATCAACTCGTTATAAGTATTTGTATAAAATGTTTCAGCATTTTACAAATTATATTTAGTTATTTCATGTTTTACTTCACCAAAAACTCTCCCGCTTATATACTACCGCTACTATTTTTGATTTATCTGGAATTATTGAGTGAAGTGGTTTAAACGTTTATTAATTGCATTTTTTAGCCTATCACTACTTGGCATTGCTGCTATAGCTGCCGCTTACTTTTATGTGCTACCTGACTTACCCGATGTTAATTCGCTAAAGACGGTCCAATTACAAACTCCGCTGCGTATTTACAGCCGCGATGGCAAACTGATTTCTCAATTTGGTGAGAAACGTCGCATACCTGTCGAGTATGAAGAAGTGCCCTTTCAGTTAATTAATGCCGTACTCGACACTGAAGATGCGCGCTTTTTTGAACATAATGGTATTGATCCGATTGGTATTATCCGCGCGGCAATCATATTAATAACAACAGGTAAGAAAAGCCAAGGTGCAAGTACGATTACACAACAGGTTGCCCGAGGATTTTTCTTATCTAACGAAAAAACATACATTCGTAAAGTAAAAGAAATCTTCCTTGCATTGAAAATTGAAAAGGCGTTATCGAAAAAAGAAATTTTAGCTCTTTATTTAAATCGTTCATTCCTAGGTAACCGCGCTTATGGTGTTGGTGCTGCTGCTCAAGTCTATTATGGTAAAGAACTGAGCCAATTGACACTACCAGAAATGGCAATGATAGCAGGCCTACCACAAGCTCCATCTGCAGCTAATCCAATTAGAAACCAATCACGTGCGATATCTCGTCGTAATTGGGTATTGAGTCGTATGCTAGAGAAACGCAATATTACTCAAGCAGAATATCAAGAGGCTATCAGTAGCCCGTCGACCGCGAAATACCATGGTGCTGAAATTGATTTATACGCTCCGTATGTTTCAGAAATGGCGCGTGATTACATGATCCAGAAATACGGTGAAGAAGCAGCCTATACTAACGGCTACAATGTCTACACCACGATATCATCCGAACTCCAATTGATGGCGCAGGAATCACTAAGAGACAACGTTTTTGCTTATGATCAACGCCATGGATTCCGTGGTCCTGTGACTGAATTATGGACTGATACTCCGCTCGACCATGATGAGATTGTCGCTACGTTAAAACGCACCGACTCAATGCAGGGCATTATGCCCGCTGCAGTTATAAGCGTTCAAGATCAACAAGCACAGGTAATGGATGACAAGGGCGAACTGATTACACTTGAATGGAAAGGCCTAAAATGGGCGCGTAAGTTTATAAGCGATAAACGCCAAAGCTTACCACCAAAACAAGCCAGTGATATTTTGACCGCTGGTCAACAAGTGTGGATCCGTCATAATGGTAAGTATTGGCAATTATCTCAAATACCACAAGTATCTAGTGCGACAGTGTCACTTGAACCTCATGACGGTGCGATTAAAACCCTCGTCGGTGGATTTAGCTTTAGTCAAAGTCAATTCAACCGAGTGACTCAAGCTAAACGCCAATTAGGTTCCAATATTAAACCTTTTATTTATGCTGCTGCGTTAGAAAAAGGTTACACACTGGCTACGCTCATCAATAACGCTCCGATTAACAAACCAGATACCCGTCAGGGCACTGCGTGGCGTCCTAAAAACTCACCAGACATTTACGGTGGTCCAACACGTTTACGTGTCGGTTTAGCTCAGTCTATTAATGTTATGTCAGTCAGAGCAATGCGCCACACAGGCTTAGATGACACTATCAAAAAACTAGTACAGTTTGGTTTTGATCCGAGTGATTTACCCCGAAATGAATCGTTAGCATTGGGTTCACCTTCAGTGACACCGTTACAGGTCGCCACTGCATTTAATAGCTTTGCAAATGGTGGTTATTTAGTTGAACCTTACTTTATCGATCGCGTGACCGACTCATACGACAACACGATTGAACAAACCATTCCCGCTATTGCATGCAGCAAACCAGTCCCCTCTGTTGAAGATGATGTGGTTATTGAAGATCCATTTGCTGCGATGGCTGAAGAATTCTCTCAGCAAACTCCAGAAGCATCAGTAGATACATTAGATGGAGAAGTTGAAGCAACGTCCATTACCGCTGAACAAAACATTTGCACTAATCCACAAGCTCGCTTTGCTAAGCGAGTCGTTTCAGAACAAACTGCATTTTTGATCACTGAAGCGCTAAAGAGCGTAATTTGGGGCGGCGGCGACTGGAGCAAAGGTACTGGTTGGAATGGTACAGCTTGGCGTGCATCTAAATTAATTAAGCGTCATGACATTGCGGGTAAAACAGGTACAACTAACGAATCTCGAGACACTTGGTTCAGTGGTTTTAACCCTACACTTACAGCAACTTTCTGGGTTGGCTTTGATGACCATGGACGTCAGCTAGGACGCTCAAGCTGGATGGCTACCGGCGAACCAGATCAGATATCAGGTGCGGAAGCGGGTGCTAAAACCGCTGGTCCTGGTTGGAATGACTATATGAATAAGGCCCTGTCTGGTACGCCTGAACCTTCTGTTATCCCGCCAAAAGGAATTGTATCTGCACGTATTGATTTAGCGACTGGCAAATTGACTCGCAAGACAGACCACACTACCGAGTTTGAGTATTTTGTTGAAGGTACAGAACCCAAAGAATATGTTACTGAAACACAGCAAAGTGGCGATATTTTTATCGACAATGTTGCTGAAGATTTATTTCAATAATAGGGTTTAAAATAAATTGATTAAAAAAGCCATTCAGTCGAATGGCTTTTTTATTACTGATTTTATAGCGTATTTAATCTTAGACAATGGTGTTGGGTATCAGTAATTGATGCAGTTCAGTTAAATTACGAACCTGATAACTTGGAGAGATATCATCACTTATAGGTTCGTCATGATGATTTAACCAACAAGTGTCGATACCTGCATTGATACCGCCTAAGATGTCAGAATGTAAGTTATCGCCAACCATAAGTACTTGATGCTTCTCCGGCTTTCCCATTAAGCTAAAAGCATGATGAAAAATAGCAACATCTGGCTTTGCTATACCTAGTTGTTCAGAAATAACCACCGGATTAAAAGCATCTTCAAAGCCAGTACGGCTCAAGCGGATATTTTGTAGCTCGGTAAAACCATTAGTAATTATACCAAGGTTAACTTTACCGCTTAGAGAATCAATCAGTTCCCGGGCACCAGGCAATGGCTGACAAATATCGGCCATAGCCGCAAGAAACTGACTGTTTAGATGCTGT
Source organism: Shewanella sp. AC91-MNA-CIBAN-0169 (assembly GCF_040310165.1). Taxonomy (NCBI): domain Bacteria; kingdom Pseudomonadati; phylum Pseudomonadota; class Gammaproteobacteria; order Alteromonadales; family Shewanellaceae; genus Shewanella; species Shewanella sp. AC91-MNA-CIBAN-0169. The sequence continues at coordinate 204,700 of NZ_JBEOPM010000003.1, read as the reverse complement.
GGAGTAACAGATAGTTTGTTCGCCCAGTGATGGAATCGGGTATGTTGTAAATGCGTAGCACTAATTAAACCGTTTTGATACTCGACCCACAATGGTTTATTTACTTGCTGATAAACAGCAAAGTCATCAATATTAAAATCAACTTCAAAGCGCGAAAACATTAATTTCAATCCAGCAAAAGCATCGAAATGAAATAGCGTTTCATCGGCATCAAATAAAATCCATTTATATTTATTGAGCAAATTCGACATCTACGAAGTCCTTCTTTTGTTTAAATGAATAACTAACCTCAGATCAAAATAATGCCCATTATTATAAAACTTTTTGTGCTGCTACTTATGGTAATAGGTATGATCTCAAGCTGAAGTGAGTTAACGATGGTGACTACGAGTTAAAGAATGACATTAACTGCGCTTCTTGCTGCAGTAGACTTTGATAAATAGTTAACTGATTTATAGCGCGATCAAGATTGTGAGTTTGATACTTGATCCCAAAATATGTATCGCCATTTAAATAATCCGTTAAAAACCGTACCCCAAGCATTAATGGCATAACTTTAGTGCCGAGCCATAAACTACGTTTTTCGAGCGGAGTAATAATGTCAGCTAGAGATTCCATGTACGATGTTGTAGCTGCAATAATAATCTCAGGTCGGGCATATACATTGGTTAAATTAGTTGAGTCCTCTGGCTCTGGAGAGCAAAAAGCGCGCACCATATCACCAAAGTCATACATCAAATATCCTTTCATGCAGGTATCTAAATCAATAATGGCCATGCTGGACATATCTCGCCCATCAAACAGCATATTATTGATTTTAGTATCATTATGACATATTCGAACCGGTAATTCGGCTTCGTATTGTACCAATGTTGCCAGTAAATCTGTCTGTGACAAACACAAATCGACCCAATCTTTACAATGACTTAATCGATTATGAGTGTCAGCTGCCTTTGCATCACGCAATTGAGCGATACGTTGAGGTAAATTCAAAAAATCAGGGATAACATCGACAATGTAACTAGGGTTCAAATCACTTAATGCTGCGGCAAAATGCCCAAAAGCCTCAGCTGCCAACTTAGCTTGAGCTGGTGTATCAACCACTTCAATCGTGTTGCTATGAGGTAAGTAATCTATTGCTCGCCAAAAACCTTGTTCGCCTAAATCCAAATATAGTGCACCTGCTATAGTGGCTATTGGACTAACCACTTGTAATGGATAATGGTGCTGTTGGTGCTTAATCAATAAATGCTGGCTAATATTGGCAGCATTTTGAATGACCACCTTAGGTTCAATAAATACTTGGGTATTAATGCGCTGCAACACCAACGATTTTGATTTATCACTCACCAAGAAGGTTTGATTAATATGGCCATTACCCAATGGATAAAGCGTACTATGCTCACTACTAAAACCAAACTGAGGCAATACATTTTTACGGATAAAATTGACCAATCAAAAACTCCAAATCATGTTCATCAAAGCAAAGATAACCAACACATTTCTTCTGTTTGGTTACCTTAATAATGGTTACTGGCTTAGTATCATTTCAAATTGAGGGTTTTGCATTAATGTTGCTTGGCTGCCCTTTAAACTAAATTCATAACCACACAACTTAAAGCTACCTCTAAGCGCAACATGATTAACAATGGCATCTTTATCCAGTGGCGTAAATCGAGCTTCACTGGCACCATCATCTAGTAGATCAACCGTTATTGGTCGGTAACGGCTACCGTCATTAAATTCAAGGTTGGTACAGGTTTTATCACCTATTGCAGTCGCTAAACGCCATAAATTTTGTTTATCACCACTTTCACCTAACCAACGTACGATAAGGATTTCGCCCTCTAAAGCGAGCCAAAACCCATCAGGCAGTTTGATCATTTGTCGAATGCTGGCTTGTTGTTGATTACTCATATCATCAACATGCTCAGTTTGCTCTGTGCCGTCGCCAGAAAATACACTGATTAAAGTGAAAACCAAATACACAACCACACTAACAGCAATAATAGCCACAGCAATTTTACCGATTAAAATCAACTTTGTCTGGTGTAACTTAGCCACATTCAACCAAGATTTTGCAAGTTCAGTAATCGACCCTGACTGCAACGCATCTTGATCAACATAAAGCGGCTGATGACTACGTTCTTGCGACGTCGAAAACGAATTGACCGGATCATCTTCTGTTGCTGTATCGAAATGTTGATCCATGTGTGTGCCAGCTTGCTCGAAACTTGTTTGCGGCACAGCATCATCATTAAATGGATGTTTGTCTCTATCGGCAGAATCTGGATGAGTTACACCCGTAAACGCTACTTCATCAGCTGGCTCTCTTGATGAAAAAGTGTTATCAGGCTGCTCATGAACAGGCATAACCTGCCCTTTCATTACCGGTTCTTGTCGATGAAAAACCGAGCCCGAAATGGATACTGATACCATGCTTGGTCCATAATATCCTTGCACATAGTTAATTGAATTTTTAGCCGGTAAGAATGCTAGGTAGCCACCACAAGCCAGGCCAAACAAAAACACTCCTGCTAGTGCGCCTAAAGGCGCCATTAAGTAGGTTAATATGCCAAAAACCAATACCGGAACAACACAGACCATTGCCAATTTAATCGACTTATTGGCATCATTTAAGCGACGAACAGCCGATAAACCAACAATAGGCATTACTGCTAGCGTCACAATCCAATTAATTACACTTGCCGGAAATACAACAGCAGAGATTATTAGCAACAAAAATGCAGCTAAAATAACTCCCATTAACCTTAAGCCTGTGTCACGACCATCTCGGCACAGTAGGGTTTTTACAGACATCAATCATTCCTATTCATTTACAAAAAAATCAAAAAACAGCTGGCTACATAACAGAATGAGTCGGTGATTATCGTGCGTTATTACAACACAAATGGATTGTTCTCATCATCAAAATCGACACCCGCTATTAATAGCGCAAAGCCTACAGAATTTATCTTATAAAGCCATACCCAACCTAGATTTTGCGTTACTTTTTTATTCACTATCGCGTAAGTCACTTTTAAGCAATCCAAGAGTTGATTTCATTAATCTAATAGCTATTTGAGCATTTTAGACACAATACCAATATCTATCATTGCGCTAGCATAACCCTACAGTTAACGAGTATAATATTAAGCTTTCTTAATGAATAATCGGATGAGAAACCCTTTTTATGAGCACTCGTGGAAATCTTTTTATTGTGTCAGCCCCTAGTGGCGCAGGTAAATCATCACTTATATCAGCACTATTAAAAGATAAACCCAGCGATAAACAGGTTTCAGTGTCACATACGACCCGCAAACCTCGTCCAGGCGAAGTCGATGGCCAACATTATCATTTTATTACTGTGGAACAATTTAAAGCACTAATTACCCAAAATGCCTTTATTGAATGGGCCGAAGTTTTTGGCAATTTTTATGGCACTTCCAAGCTCGTCATCGAACAAACATTAGATAAAGGCATCGATGTATTTCTTGATATTGATTGGCAGGGCGCAGAACAAGTAAAAAAATTAATGACAACGGCGATTGGAGTGTTTATTTTACCGCCGTCTAAAGCTGAGCTTGAACGTCGTTTAACTGGCCGAGGTCAGGATAGTCAGCAAGTGATTGATTCGCGCATGGCACAAGCCGTTTCGGAAATGTCACATTATGCGCAATACGAATTTATAATTGTAAATGACGATTTCGATAACGCGCTAGCCGATTTAAGCGCCATTATTCGCAGTCAAAGGCTAACCTGTGCTAGTCAGCAGCATGCGCAAAATGATATGATTGTTGATCTCTTGGCAGATTAATTGTCATAGTGTATAATTTTGCGTCATTTTTTCCCATAGATAACACTGGAGTTTCAACACATGGCTCGCGTAACTGTAGAAGACGCCGTAAATAAAATCGGCAACCGTTTTGATATGATCCTGGTTGCAGCGCGTCGTGCACGCCAAATCGCCGTCCAAGGTAAAGAACCTATGGTTGATGAGATGAATGATAAACCAACGGTTGTCGCTTTACGTGAAATCGAATTAGGTTTAGTCACCTCAAACACTTTAGATGCTGATGAGCGCCAAACTGTTCGTGAACGTGAAGCAGCTGAAATTGCCGCTGTCGCAGCCATTGCAGAAGGCCGCGTTTTATAAGGAGTAGCGCCACTTGTATCTGTTTGAAGGTCTAAAAGAGTCAGCATCCAGCTATTTAGAGCCGGATCAAGTAGAATTACTCAAGCAGGCCTATTTGGTTGCGCGTGATGCCCACGAAGGGCAAATGCGCACAAGTGGCGAGCCTTATATTACCCATCCGGTTGCGGTTAGCCGCATCTTGGCAGACATGCGTCTCGATCACGAGTCGCTTATGGCTGCCTTGCTTCATGACACCATCGAAGATACTCCTGTCACCAAAGAAGAACTCACAGAGTTATTTGGTGTGGCGGTTGCAGAACTGGTGGAAGGTGTTTCAAAACTTGATAAAATCAAGTTTCGTGATAGAAAAGAAGCCCAAGCGGAAAATTTCCGTAAAATGATGATGGCAATGACTCAAGATATTCGAGTTATCCTCATTAAGTTGGCTGACCGAACTCACAACATGCGCACACTGGGCTCACTTCGCCCTGATAAACGTCGTCGTATTGCTCGCGAAACCTTAGAAATCTACGCCCCAATTGCTAACCGATTAGGTATTCACAATATCAAAATCGAACTTGAAGACTTAGGTTTTCAAGCCTATTACCCTATGCGACATAGAGTGATACGTGATGTTGTCAAAGCAGCTCGTGGGAATCGTAAAGAATTAATTAACAGTATTGAAGTGGCCATTGAAACACGCCTTGAAGAAGCTGGGATCCCCACTAAAGTCAAAGGTCGTGAAAAAAACCTCTATTCGATTTATCGAAAAATGCGCAGTAAAGAACTGCAATTTCAAGAGGTCATGGATATCTATGCGTTCCGAGTTATCGTTGACTCTATTGATACCTGTTATCGCGTGCTCGGCGCTATGCACGGATTATACAAGCCGCGACCAGGACGTTTTAAAGATTATATCGCTATTCCCAAAGCCAACGGTTATCAATCATTACACACATCATTATTTGGCCCTCATGCGGTTCCTGTTGAAGTGCAAATTCGCACTGAAGAAATGGATCAAATGGCCGACAAAGGTGTTGCTGCGCATTGGATGTATAAAAACAATACCGATACGACTCAACAAAGCACTTCTCAAGTTCGTGCTCATAAATGGATGCAAAGTTTGCTTGAGTTACAGCAAAGTGCAAGCAGCTCATTTGAATTTGTTGAAAACGTTAAAACTGAATTATTCCCTGAAGAAATCTACGTTTTTACCCCTGAAGGTCGTATCTTAGAATTGCCGGTCAATGCCACTGCCGTCGATTTTGCCTACGAAGTGCATACTGATGTGGGCAATACCTGTGTTGGCGCACGCGTTAATCGTCAAGCATATCCGTTGAGCCAACCATTAATTTCAGGGCAAACAGTCGAAATTATTACCGCAAAAGGTGCTCGCCCTAATGCTGCATGGTTAAACTTTGTCGTAACGGGTAAAGCTCGTGGTAAAATTCGTCAAGTATTAAAGAGTCTTAAAGGCGATAACGCTATCGCATTAGGTAAGCGTTTACTAAACCATGCCTTAGGTGATACTAAGCTTGAGACCATTCCGGCTGAATTACTTGAGAAAGTGATCAAAGAAACCAAACACACATCTTTAGACTCGCTGCTAGCAGATATTGGCTTAGGCAATGCCATGAGCATTGTGATTGCCCAGCGCTTGGTTGGTGAGCAGTTTGATTCGCAAGATAGCAATAAAGAAAAACCACAAATGCCAATTCGCGGTGCTGAAGGTATGTTGGTCACTTACGCCAATTGTTGTCGCCCAATCCCTGGTGATGCCGTCATCGCCCATGTAAGCCCAGGCAAAGGTCTGGTAGTGCACATGGAAAGTTGTGCCAATATTCGCGGCTATCAAGGCGAACCTGATAAGTATATTTCAGTGCATTGGGATAACGTAGAAGGCGCAGAATACCAAGCAAATCTACGCGTTGAAATTGTTAACCATCAAGGTGCATTAGCAAAAATTACTTCTATCATCGCATCTGCTGGATCTAATATTCATAATCTCAGTACCGAAGAACGTGATGGCCGAGTGTATTTGATTAATTTACGTATTTCAGTTAAAGATCGTGTTCACCTTGCAAACGTTATGCGCAGAATACGTGTTTTACCTGAAGTATTACGCACCTCGCGTAACCGCTAGTCACTGATAACCATTAAAGAGAGCACGCACAACATGGCCGAAAAAATTATCATCGCAACCGACAAAGCTCCACAAGCTATTGGCACTTACTCACAAGCAGTTAAAGTCGGCAGTACCGTTTATCTTTCAGGTCAAATTCCGTTAGATCCAAAAACCATGACCATGGTAAGCGATGATTTTGCAGAACAAGTCGTACAAGTGTTCGAAAATTTGACCGCTGTATGTGAAGCAGCAGGTGGAAGAATGAGTGACATCGTTAAGCTCAATATCTTCTTAACCGATTTATCTCATTTTTCCACTGTAAACGAAATTATGAGTCGTTACTTCCAACAACCTTATCCAGCTCGTGCCGCTATTGGCGTCAAAGAGTTACCAAAGGGATCATTGGTAGAAATGGATGGAATAATGGAAATATAAGTACAACTGTATGATATTTTCTTAAGGCGCCTAGGGCGCCTTTTTTATTACCTATGACTTTTTCAAAGTAGAGTATTTGCTCAATATCTATTGTTTATTCAGTAGATTCTGCTAACGTGTTTATAGTGTTATCTTGCACACATACTGTGCAATTGTTTGCGCCAGCGCACAAAAATGGCCATACTAAATTTATAGAGACCCACAATAACAATAAAGAACATGGAAGCGTCGATGGAAAATTTAATTAAAACTCCTGTTGAGATGTTGTCTCATTGGGTAGATACGCAAGGTGACAAAGTTTACCTTCGCCAGCCGATTGACGGTAAATATGTTGATTTCACATGGCGTGAAGTTCAGCAAAAGATGCAACAAATTGCAGGCTCACTGCGTCATTTAGGTTTAGAACGTGGCGATAAAATTGCTGTATTGTCGAAAAACTGTGCCGAGTGGTTTATTGTCGATTTAGCATTAATGTACGGTGGTTACATTAGTGTGCCTGTTTATCCAACCGCTAATGCCGAAACCATTCGTTATGTGCTCGAACATAGTGGTGCTAAAGCTATCTTTACCGGTAAGCTCGATCATTGGGCTGAACAAGAAGCCGCTGTTGGCGGTGAAATTCTCCGTTTAGCCATGCCATATGACACCATGCCAGCACAATATCATTGGGATCACTTGTTAAAGCTGGGTCAGCCGCTCGTTGACGAGCCGTTCCCAACTGCAGATCAAGTCATGACCCTGATTTACACCTCTGGTTCAACCGGCAAACCCAAAGGCGCGATTCAAAGCTTTACCAGTTATGGCTGGGCGTGCGAAGCGGTGATTCGTGATTTACAAACCAATACTACTGACCGACTATTATCGTACTTACCGCTAGCACACATTACCGAACGTGTGGCTATTGAAGGCTCGTCATTTTATTCAGGGGCAACGGTTTCTTTTGTAGAAAGCCTCGACTCATTTGTTGATGACATTCAACGCTGTCGCCCAACGGTGTTTTTCTCGGTACCGCGTTTATGGACAGTATTCCAATTAAATATCATCAACAAGATTGGTGAGAAAAAACTCAAAACCTTACTCAAACTGCCCATCATTAGCAGTATTGTTAAGCGTAAAATTAAGAAAGGTTTGGGACTCGACCAATCTCGCTTGAACGGCTCAGGCTCAGCACCCATCCCACCATCATTGATTCAATGGTATTACAGCATTGGCATCGATATTTGTGAAGCGTGGGGAATGACCGAAAACTGTGCTTACTCGATAATTAACTTCCCATTCAACGCCAAGAAGATCGGCACGGTTGGCCGGCCAGTTGAAGGCTGCTTAGTACGTCAAACTGAAGAAGGTGAGTTATTAGTTAAAAGCCCAGGCTTGATGAACGGCTATTACTTACAAGAAGAAGCCACCGCCGCAGCATTTACTGAAGATGGCTTTTTCCACACTGGCGATTTGTGCGAAATTGACGCAGACGGTTACATCGACATTACCGGCCGCGTTAAAGACAATTTCAAAACCTCAAAAGGTAAGTATGTTGCTCCAGTGCCGATTGAACGTAAATTAGCTCAGGACACTCATGTAGATTTAATTTGTGTTATCGGTTCAGGCTTACCACATCCGGTCGCGTTAGTGCAGCTTTCAGAAGGTTCAAAACTTCAGCCTCGCGAAGAAGTAAGAACATCGTTAAAAGAGACTCTCGATGGTGTTAATCCACATTTAGAGTCACACGAACATGTTGATGCCATTATCGTTGTTAATGATGAGTGGACCATTGAGAATGACGTGTTAACCCCGACGTTAAAAATTAAACGTCACGTACTTGAAAAAGCGTTTACCGCCAAAGTAGACGGTGTTCGCGGCGCCAAAGTACGTTGGGAAGACGAGTTGTAATAATCAGCTAACGATTATCTATCTTCAAAAAATACACGCAATATGCGTGTATTTTTTTGACATATTCTGTCAATATACCCGCCATTAACTATGCAGCGTTAACAATATCGTTGTACACCATTTATTAGGCAGAAACTCGAATGTTCATTGCGTTATCCATTATCGGCGGTTTTATTATTTTAACCATTGGCGCTGAAGCACTTGTGCGCGGAGCCAGTGCCGTAGCGCTGCGTTTGGGCATTGCCCCACTTATTATTGGCTTAACCATTGTGGCATTTGGTACCAGCGCCCCTGAATTAGCCGTTAGTGTTAAATCAGCATTAGCAGGTAATCCAGGTATAGCCTTAGGTAATGTCGTCGGCTCCAACATTGTCAACATTGGTTTAATTCTAGCTATCACCGCTCTTATTCGCCCTATTACAGTGCAATCTCAAATGGTGAAGCGCGACATCCCTATCATGATTGCCGCTTCAGTATTAATGTGGTTTTTGCTGCTTGATGGTGAAGTGAGCTTTATCGACGGTGCCATTTTATTCAGCGCGCTTGTTGGCTATTTAGTTTTTAGTTATGTTAGTGCAAAAAATAACCCAGAAGATCTGGATGTTGATGCCAGCCCGCAACACCCTGGCTTATCTATCGCATTAATCATTGTTGGTATCGCGATGTTAGTTGGTGGTGGCATATTATTTGTTGATGGTGCCGTCGATTTAGCCAAACAGTTTGGCATTAGCGAAGTCATCATTGGCTTAACCATTGTGGCTATTGGTACCAGTATGCCAGAGCTTGTCACCTCGGTGATGGCAGCTCTTAAAGGTCAAAGTGACATTGCCATCGGTAATGTTGTTGGATCAAATATTTTCAACGTACTCGGTATTTTAGGCGCAACAGCATTAATCCACCCAGTTTCCGCGGCCGGATTTAACGAAATCGATTTTATCGCCATGTTGATCTTCGCGTTCATGGTATTACCGTTTGCTTGGAGTGGCTTAAGTATTGGTCGTCGTGAAGGTAGTGTTCTGTTAGCAGGTTACCTTGGCTACACCAGTTATTTAGTGATGCAAGTGGTTTAAGTTAGCGGAAATATTACTCACAATAAAGACCGAATATTGATTCGGTCTTTTCATAAAAAATGCTAAATATTCACTCATATTTAACAAGCTCTACTGAAAATAAATGACATTTGTCATCTTCAATTGATGACCTTTGTGTCTAAGAATATCCTTCGTCTATCGCCATACTACACCTATCCCAACAACATCTTGATTGGGGAAACGTAAATGGAGATAGCCATGAAAACCTTATTACTGATCATCAGCTTAACCTTAGTCAGCCACACTAGCTTTGCTAATATTAGCGATATTGATGCTGCAGCTAACACCATGAATATCACTGAACTGAGTCAATACAGTGAACAAGCTATTGATTATGAAAAAGCCTATGCTGATTATCGCCTAGCCATTACAGCCAACATCATCGGCCAACGTCAACTCGCTACAGATTCATTAAACAATGCCCAGCACACATTAGAAACCCTTTTAGTCCAAGATCCATCTGCAGACCAACAAGCTCTACTTGCTGCGGTATACGGAATGCAAATCTCGTTTGATAATAGCAAAGGTGCTGTATTAGGAATGAAAACAGCGCAATTACTGCAACAAGCAAACGATCTCGAACCTAACAATCCGCGAGTCAGCCTAGTGCGAGCAATTAATGCATTTTATACCCCAAGCGTATTTGGTGGCGGCCTCGATAAGTCACAAACATTAGCAACCCAAGCAATTAGTCAATTTGAGCAGCCTTGTAACGAAATCTGTTGGGGACATGCAGAAGCCTATACTTGGCGCGGACTAGCGAAACAGGAACAAGGCGACTTAAAAGGTGCTTTACAAGATTGGCAAACCGCCACTGAGGTTGACCCTCAGTATGGATGGGCAACATATCTGTTAAACCAACAAACAGTAAAGCAGTAATCGACCAGTTAATTATTACTCGCATAGGTTTTAGTTAGCGCGCAGTTACTCTATGATTAACTGCGCTAGGAGGCACAATGACATCATATTTATCATCTAATAATGAAAAAAGTTACGAGCAAAGAACCGCTTGGGTTTACCTCATAAACTTAGGTTTTTACTTTATTCCCTTGTATTTCATGGACGGTCAATGGTTAAAGATTACGATTGCGATCGGATTATTAGTGCCCTTTATTATTGGTTATTTCTGGGCTTATAACAGTCGCAAAGAGCAAGCCCTCAAACCCATTGGGTTAATGTTTTTCACAGCAATAGCGTCGTCATTTGTTAGTAGTGGCGCCATATCACTATTCAGTTTTTGCTGCTTCTTTGTTGGTTTTTTCTACTCACTTCGCACTGCTATATTGAGTTTTATCGGACTGAGTATTTTGCTTTTAGTCATCGATATCAGTGTGGGTTACTCAGGCTATTTTTTTACTTTTTATGGTATGGGAATTTGCTTAGGTGTCGGAGTGTTTGGTGTGATTGAACAAAATCGCCAACGAATAAAACGCCAGCAACAACAATCAAAAGATGAAGTCGCCAATTTAGCCACCGCATTAGAGCGCGAACGTATTGGCCGCGATTTACATGATGTTATGGGACATCACTTAGCCGCCATCGCCTTAAAAGCAGAACTGGCAGACAAGCTCATTACCTCAGGTAAAATCGACCAAGCGCAGCTGCAAATTCATCAAGTGAGCGTGATAACTCGAGACTGTTTAAGCCAAATTCGCCACACGGTATCGGGTTATAAACATCAAGGGTTAACCCAAACGTTAAACACCTTAGCCAACACGTTAAGAGATAACGCTATTGCTGTCAGCATAGAAGGCACATTCCCTAAACTCAGTGAACTCATGGAATCGCAAATCAGCTTGCTACTAACTGAGTTGATTAATAACACCATAAAACACAGCCAAGCGACACATTGCACCTTGTGTATTGAAACAAGCCAAGACTGGCTCAAACTCAACTTTATCGAGAATGTGCCGGTTAAAATCATCACCAAAGGCAACGGATTAACAGGCATTCAAGAGCGAGTAAGCTTGCTACATGGCACAATCGACTATCAATTAATTCCCCATTATAAAGTGAGTATCCAATTGCCACTAAGTGAGCCCATTAGATGAAAATTCTATTAGCCGAAGATCAAGCGATGGTAAGAGGTGCCCTCGCCGCGTTGCTCACATTAGCGTGTGATAGCTTAAATGAAATAGAGATTGTCGAAGTCGAAGACGGCGATAAAGCGATGCAACAACTTAAAACAGATTCATTTGACCTGTTACTCACCGACATTGAAATGCCTGGAAAATCAGGTTTAGAGCTGAGCCAATGGTTACAACAACAGCGCAGCCAGACCAAAGTGATTATTTTGACCACCTTTGGCCGAGCAGGTTATATCAAACGCGCATTAGAATACGGTGTCGGTGGTTTTTTATTAAAAGACGCTCCGTCTGATGACTTAATTAATGCGATTAAACAAGTGATGGCGGGTAAACGGGTTATCGATCCAGAATTAGCTTTTACCGCTATTGGTGAAATAGACCCTCTCAACGACAAAGAAAGACGTGCATTGCGCCTGGCAAGCGAAGGCTTATCAACCAGCGATATTGCCAGTCAGTTGTTTATTGCAGAAGGCACAGTACGAAACTATTTATCGGAAGCCATCAGCAAACTCAATGCCAGTAACCGAATTGATGCTGCCAGAATCGCTAAGCAAAAGGGTTGGTTGTAATTAACGGCTTAATATTGCCTTGTATTCAAAGTCTGCTAAGATACCTTAAACATCTGTATATAATTACAGTGATTCGAGATTGATAGCTTGAAATCGCTATGGTTTTTACATCTTTGATAATCAATTTAGGTAAGCACAATTTGCTACGACTGGATCTTGTTCCGATCACCGACCTTAAAGGCGTTGCTAAAAAGGTTGCGGAAAAACTGGCTAAGTTAGGTATTAAAACAGTACAAGATGTACTGTTTCATTTACCGCTGCGTTATGAAGACCGTACGCAAATCCATCCTATTGCCGCATTACCTCCTGGCAGTTATGGCACCATCGAAGCAGAAATTCAGTCGACTCAAATCATGCAAGGTCGGCGGCGCATGTTAGTGTGTAATGTCCGTGATCACAGCGGAATGATGAGCCTGCGGTTTTTTAATTTCTCGATGGCGCAACGTAACGCCATGGAAAATGGTGCCAGCATTCGGGCTTACGGTGAAATACGCCGCGGCAATCATCATAAAGAGATTGTTCACCCAGAATATCAAATTATTCATCCTGGTGAATCGGTCACATTAAGCGACACGCTGACGCCTATTTACCCGACAACTGAAGGGGTAAAACAAGCCAGTTGGATAAAATTGACCGAGCAAGCCTTGGCAATGTTAGACCAAGGTGGATTACCCGAGTTACTTCCCAGTGCATTACAACCAAACAATATTAGCCTGCGTGATGCGCTGCATATTTTGCACCGTCCCCATAGCTCGGTGTCTCCTTTTGAATTAGAGCAAGGTCAACATCCTGCACAGCAAAGATTAATCCAAGAAGAACTGCTGGCTCATAATTTGAGCATGTTGCAACTGCGCCAGCGCAGTAATCAAGATGCTGCAGTGCCAATGCCTGCTACAGGACAATTGTTAAGCCCTTTTTTAGCGCAACTGCCCTTTAAGCCAACGGGAGCACAACAAAGAGTTGTCGCCGAAATCAACCAAGATCTTCAGCATCCAACCCCCATGATGCGTTTAGTTCAAGGCGACGTAGGTTCAGGTAAAACCTTGGTGGCGGCACTGGCGGCATTACAAGCAATTGAAAACGGTTACCAAGTAGCCATGATGGCCCCTACTGAATTATTGGCTGAACAGCACGCAGCTAATTTTGCTACTTGGTTTGAACCACTTGGGCTAAAAATCGGCTGGCTGGCGGGTAAACTAAAAGGCAAAGCGCGAGTTCAATCACTCGAAGATATCGCTTCTGGCGCAGCACAAATGGTCATTGGTACTCATGCGATATTTCAACAGGCGGTAGTGTTTAACAAGCTGGCATTAATCATTATTGACGAACAACATCGTTTTGGCGTTCATCAACGCTTAGGGTTACGTGAAAAAGGCGTCAGCCAAGGTTTTCATCCACACCAGCTAATCATGACGGCCACTCCGATCCCACGAACTTTAGCCATGACAGCTTATGCCGATTTAGACACCTCTGTCATTGACGAGCTTCCTCCAGGACGTACACCGGTCACAACGGTTGCGATTGCCGATACCCGTCGTGAGCAAGTTATTGAGCGAGTTAAACAAGCAGCTTTACATGATAATCGTCAAGCTTATTGGGTGTGTACGTTAATTGAAGAGTCTGAGGTGCTTGAATGCCAAGCCGCTGAAGACACAGCAGCAGAACTCACCATAGCACTACCCGAGCTCAAAATTGGCTTAATCCATGGCCGAATGAAAAGTGCTGAAAAACAGACGATTATGGCGCAATTTAAAGCGGGAGAGTTGAACTTATTAGTCGCGACTACCGTCATAGAAGTCGGTGTAGACGTACCCAATGCCAGTTTAATGATTATCGAAAACCCTGAACGATTAGGCCTAGCACAGTTGCACCAGTTAAGAGGCCGAGTAGGCCGAGGTGCTATTGCTAGCCATTGTGTATTACTTTATAAAGCGCCACTGTCACAAACCGCCACTAAACGTTTAGGTGTGCTGCGCAGCAGTAATGATGGCTTTGTAATTGCTCAAAAAGACTTAGAAATTCGAGGGCCAGGTGAAGTGCTTGGCACCAAACAAACCGGTTTGGCAGATCTTAAAATAGCTGATCTAATACGTGATCAACATTTAATTGCCCCAACCCAAAAATTGGCATCACACGTTTACCAGCAAGTGCCTCAAAACGTAGATGCTATCATTCAACGCTGGATAGGTGATAGACAGCAATATGTCCAAGCTTAAATAGATCTTAATATATTGTTCATTATCATCAGTTATCACTAGACAAGTCTGCTGAATATTGCAGAATGGTATACTAATCGTATTCGTTATCTGGTCGTGCAGCGGGAATTCAAATGGCTGTAATCAGGCGAAGGTTTGAAAGCATAGCCATTTTACGTTGAAAGGCTGCAACGCAGAGTTAAGTAATTAGAAACCCGTCCTTCGGAAGCGTTTCAAGCATTCAAGTACTGCGTTGCATTAACTTAAAAGGGAACAACCATTCCTATATTAATACGCCTTGAATTGAAAATCTTGAGACGATCTGAACGGTTAAGATAACTGATGTGATTGATATTATGCAGTATTTTTCGACTCCACCAAGATATTTATATCGATTAGCAATAACCCCAAGGAATTGAAATGCAAGTTAATGAAGAAGACCGAATTACCCCACAAGCCGCTGAGAAACCAGGGTCTAACATGCTATTAATCGCTATCGCGGTAATCGCCCTGTTAGGCGCGAGCAGTTATTTCTATTTTACCAGTGATGACACTGAAGAATTTGAACCGGTTGTTATCACTCCAGTTGAGCTGCCAGAGTCAGTTCCAGAGACACCAATAGAACAAACGCCTATTGAAGAACCGCAAAACATTACCACCACAGATGATGTAGTACCCACAGGAGACTCTGAAACATCTACGGAAGCTGTAGTTGCAGAACCACTTCCTGCATTAGCTGAGTCTGATGATTTTGTTGAAGCAAAAACATTAGCTATAGCCAACGGTATGAAAATAGCGCCGATGATCTTGAAAAAAGATATTGCCCGTCAATTTGTGGTGTTTGTTGATAACCTAGCCCAAGGCGATATTGTGCGTAAAGCTAGCCCGTTAAAAGGCCCTGACACGCAATTTACCGTGAGTGAAATAACCAACAAAACATATCTTAATCCAGACGGTTATCATCGCTATGATTTGTATGCTAATTTTATAGCAGGCTTGAGTGAAAAAGACTTAGTGACTACTTACACTGAGTTAAAACCACTATTTGCCGAAGCCTTTACTGAACTCGGTTACAGTGATATTGATTTTGATAAGCGTATGCAACAGGCTTTTAGCATGATTGCTAGCGCGCCCATTATTGAAGACCCTATTGAGTTATCGTCAATCAGTGTTAACTATAAATATGTCGATCCAAACCTTGAAGCATTACCTAATGCTCAAAAATTGTTGATCCGTATGGGGCCAGACAACACGCGAAAAATTAAAGAAGCTGTCAAAAAATTGCAACAAAGCTTTGCGAACAAATAAGCTTTTACATCAAGCGGTAAAGCTATTTTAGTAAGCTATCTGTTATCAGCGCGACGGTTACCGTCGCGCTTTTTTATTTAAGGGTCACTTTGTTGAATTAACAATCAGCTATTAGGCTTTTTCGTCCACACTGCTTCTTATCTACATTAACTTAGGTGTACAATTAGCAAGGTTAACGAATATTCATTATTACATAATTATTGTTAACACTTAGAAAAGGATAGCCAAGCCGTTATAGAGGGAATGTAGTGCATTTAGAATTTGAGCTTCTATCATGGGGCGCATGGTCGCCGGACTTTCAGACACCTGAGAGTTGGCTACAATGGCAGCAGCCTAACAGCAACCCGTCACCTAAGTCTGACTCGCCAGCATTGAAGCATATTCCTGCTATGCAACGTCGTCGCTTTAGTCGCTTAACCAAAATGATGCTTACGGCGGCATATCAATGCCAACCACAGAATAATTGCCGCAGTATTTTTTCATCTCGCCATGGAGAGCTCACGCGCACCTTGGGCTTGCTCAAAGATATCACTCAAAAACAGGCGTTATCGCCAATGGCTTTTAGCCAATCCGTGCACAATACTGCCAGTGGAATTTTTGGTATTGTTAATAACAATACCGCTTCGTCTACATCGATTGCCGCTGGAGAACAAACTCTCACTCAAGCACTCATTGAAGCCTACGCGCAATTAGCGCAATCGCCACAACCAGTATTAGTTGTTTTTGGTGATGATCCGGTTCCACCGGTATACAGTGAGTTTACTCACGAAGTCGAGCTGCCCCTGGCCTTAGGTTTGTACCTCGCGCCATTCAATAGCCGTGCCCAACAAGCTAAAAAACAGCTTGCAGACATCGTTTTACAACCTGCATCAGCTCAGCGAATAACCCTTAGCGTATCTGATCATCCGCTCGACAATCACAACCAAAACAACATCTGCTTGAGCGAATTAATTCACCATATTGCTAGTAAAAAGCATATCCAAGGTAAATTATGCCATTGGTATTGGTCGCTTGAACATCATGCCTAATCAACAACATACAGCACAAGCTGCTGACACTATTGAGCAAAAAAAAGCCTCAGCCCCAAAACTCAGCGGTTTACGTTATATACCTCGCTGGGTTGGTGGTGTGTGTTGTTATATTGCTTTTGGTTTAGGCGGCTTGTTGAGTTCATTCACTATTTTACCGCTATTACGATTTTGGCCGGGCGAGAAAACAGTGCGCGTAGCTCGGGCCCAAAAAGCCGTCAGCTGGATGTTTAAAGCATTTGTTGCCATGCTCAGTTTTGCTGGAGTGATAGCTGTGAGCACCAAAAATATTGAGGCACTACAGCAAACAAAAGGGAAAGTGGTCATCGCTAATCATCCGACATTAGTGGACGTGGTGGTATTGATTAGTCTTATGCCGAATGCGGGCTGTATTGTAAAACAAAGCTTATGGCGTAATCCGTTTATTCGCGGCGTGCTTGCCAGCGCTGGTTACATCCCTAATCGTGGCGCCGATTGGCTATTACATGACTGCCAGCAAGTGCTGCGCACCGATACTAATCTGATTATTTTCCCCGAGGGTACCCGAACATTAACCGGTAATATTGTTAACTCCTTTGCGCGTGGCGCCGCCAATATTGCCTTGCGCACTAAAACCGATATTTTACCTGTGGTGTTACGTACTGATGTTGCAGGCTTAACCAAGCAACAATCTTGGTACCAAATTCCACGGCAAACCATCAATATGTCAGTAGAAATTGGCACAAGCATGTCATACCTGCTGTATGATGCTAAACAAGGTAATGAAGCCAAAATGGCTCGACAGCTGACGCGCGACTTACAGCAATTTTACCTTGATACACTTAAACAGCCTATCAAGTCACATTGATAGCCATACTTATAAGAAAGACAAAAAATGAACTTACACAATCAAATAAAACAACTGATCATTGATTGCTTAGATCTAGAAGATGTCACTGTCGATGATATAGAAACCGATGCGGCCTTATTTGGCGAAGGTCTGGGCTTAGACTCGATCGACGCACTTGAATTAGGCTTAGCAATTAAGAAAGAGTTTGATGTCAAAATTGAAGCCAACTCTGATGCGACTAAAGCACACTTTTTCAGTGTTGCTAGCTTAGCTAGCTTTATTGAATCTCAACGTGTTTAGGAGTCAGCATGCAAAATCGTGAACAAATCCTTGAGATGCTAAGTGGCATTTTAATTGATGAATTTGAAATAGAGGCAGCAGATATCACGCTTGAAGCTTCTTTGTATGAAGATCTAGATTTAGACAGCATTGATGCGGTAGATTTGGTGATTAAATTGCAACAGCTGACCGGTAAAAAAATTCAGCCAGAAGCATTTAAAACCGTGCGCACAGTCAATGATGTCGTTGATGCCATAGAAGGCTTAATAAAAAGCTAATGCGGTTAATCCTGCAGATTATTACGACCTTGGTGATTATTGCTTACCCTATTGCGGTGTACTTTGGTTTGCAGTATTTACCACCAGGCACCATCGCTTTGCTGCTGTGTTTGTTATTATTGCTACGGTTTATGGTCACTAAGCAGCAAGTAAAATCCATGACATTGCCAATACTGGTGGGCATAGGATTAACCGCGGCCAGTTTCATTACTCAACGTAACGACTGGTTACTGTTTTATCCGGTGGTGATAAATCTGAGCATGTTGGGATTATTCAGTTATTCACTGATTAATGGTCCAAGCATGATTGAGCGCTTGGCACGTTTAAAAGAGCCGGATTTACCAGACTCAGCTATATCTTACTTACAAACCATCACTAAACTTTGGTGTGGGTTATTTGTTGTTAATGGTGCTGTGGCTGCCTATACCGCCATAGCAACAAGCATTGAAATATGGACGCTTTACAACGGACTGATCGCATACCTGCTTATGGGGTTGCTGCTCAGTGGTGAATGGATTTATCGTCGCTTTTGGTTGAAAAAACATGAATAAGCTTTTACTCAATTGGTTATCAACAGGACCTGCCACGCAGCAGTTAATCAGCTTTGACCATCATGACATCATGACGGGATCGTTGTTTTGCGCGCAAGTGGCCCACTTACATGCTCAGCTGATTCAAAGTGATGCTCAGCGCTGGCTGCTTGCTGCAAAGCACAGTGACTTATTTGCCGCTGGTTTATGCGCAGCCTTGTTAGCCGGTAAACAAGTGATATTGCCTGCCAACACCCAAAGCGGCACCTTGAGTGAGCTCAACCATGAGTTTGATGCCATTATTGCCGACACGCCGTTATGTGAGGTGCGTGAGTATATCGCGCTCAAAAAAGAACTCAGTTTACCCGCAGCAACTTGGCCTAAAACCAAGTCATTAGGTGAATTAGTGTTATTCACCTCGGGCAGTAGCGGCCTGCCTAAAGCGATCAAAAAAACACTGCAACAACTGGATGCAGAAGTCAGTATTCTTGAGCAAACATTTGCCGAACATTTGCCTCATTGTTCAGTGGTATCGACGGTTTCACATCAGCATATCTATGGTTTATTGTTTAAAATTTTGTGGCCTTTGGCCGCGAGCCGAGCATTCTTAAGTGAACAAATCGACTTTCCAGAAACCTTAAGCTATTACTTGGCCATCATGCCAAATTTGTGTTTAATCAGTAGTCCAGCTCAATTGACCCGCTTGCCTGATGCACTCGAAAATCAAAAACAACAACGTATCCCAAGCTTAATTTTCAGCTCTGGTGGTCCGTTAAACTTTGATGCAGCCCAGGCAGTTAAACAATGCTTTAATCAATTACCTATTGAAATATTTGGCAGCACTGAAACGGGCGGTATTGGATATCGACGCCAACAGCAACCCATGCAACCATGGCAAGCATTTACCCAAGTGAATGTCGATATGGACCCGCAAGATGGCGCGCTGATGCTGCAGTCTGTTTATTTAGACAATCCAACTCAATGGTTAAAATGTGATGACAAAATTGAACTGTTAGATGATGGCCAGTTCCGTTTATTGCATCGCCTTGACCGCATTGTAAAAATTGAAGAAAAACGCTTATCGTTAGCGCAAGTGGAGCATTTACTGCAAACTCATCCTTTTGTCAGCGAAGCGGCCGTCACGGTTTTAGAACAACCGCGTACCATGTTAGGTGCTGCAGTCTGTTTAAGTGAATTAGGCCAGCAAACACTCAAAGCGGAAGGGAAATTAGCGGTTAATAATGCCTTAAAAAACCATTTATTGAGCCAGTTTGAGCGCATCACCCTACCAAGACGCTGGCGTTACCCGGCACACTTGCCACTCAACAGCCAAGGCAAGCGTACCCAAGCAGAAATTGTCGCTTTATTTAGTCATGATTAAGTCAGAATTACCGCATATTGTTAGCCATGAAGGCGGTAACAATCTCTATCAATGGCGTTTATTTGTCAGTGCAGATTTAGCCTTTTTCGATGGCCATTTTCCTCAGCAAGCCGTATTACCAGGTGTCACCCAATTAGATTGGGCGGTCAAACTTGGCTGTGAGGCGTTTGGTTATTCAGCCCAAGTGGCCACATTAGAAGTGCTTAAATTCCAGCAGCTCATTTTGCCCGACACCTATGTTGATTTGGTCATTGAACATCAGCCTCAAAAAGCAAAACTGATCTTTAGCTATCGGGATCAAGATAAACGGTTTGCCTCTGGCCGTATTGTGCTTAAGCCAGCAGTAGTGACTACTGCGCCGACAGTCAATGAGATCGCCTCATGAAACTAGCCTTGGTTATTCCCAATTACAATCATCATATTGCCATTGAACAAACCTTAACTGACTTGGCAAAATTCAATCTGCCTTGTTATTTGGTTGATGATGGTAGTCAAGATGAAACCCGTTATATTTTACAAGCCATGGCAGAAAAATTTAGCTGGGTAACGCTCATTAACCATCCTTTTAATCGTGGTAAAGGTGCGGCAGTAACCAGCGGCCTACGCCAAGCTTACCGCGATGGTTTTAGCCATGTATTACAGGTTGATGCTGATGGACAACATAATTTAGACGATATCCCGTTAATGATATCGACTGCAGAACAACAGCCACAGGCATTAATATCTGGCCAACCGATTTATGATGACTCGGTGCCTAAAGGGCGTTTATACGGGCGTTACATCACCCATTTTTGGGTATGGGTTGAAACCTTAAGTTTCGACATTCAAGATTCTATGTGTGGTTTTCGGGTTTATCCATTAGAGGCAACCGAGCAGTTATTAAGCCAACAAGCTCTGGGCGAACGGATGGACTTTGATATTGAAATCATGGTCAAACTGCACTGGCAAGGCACTCCAGTGGTTCATGTGCCGACCAAAGTCATCTACCCAGAAGACGGTATTAGCCACTTTCAAGGCTTGCAAGACAATGTACGCATTAGCTGGATGCACACTAAGTTATTTTTTGCTATGTTGACTCGCTTGCCACAAATTCTGAATAAAAACACTCCCCATCAACATTGGTCATCAATGGGAGAACGTGGCAGTTATTGGGGCATAAAATTACTGGCAGAATGCTATAGATTAGGCGGCCACTGGTTGTGCCGAGCCATTATGTATCCGGTTATTGGTTATTTTTTTCTAACCGGTGCTTCTGCTCGTCACGCGTCGATGAATTTTCTTACCCGAGTGCAGCAACAAGTTCCAGATCATCCAGATTTACATCAACCCACCCTTTGGCGCGACAGCTTAAATCACTTTATTGCTTTTGGTAATGCTGCTCTAGATAGGATTGATGCTTGGTGCGACCGCATCAAACTCAATCAAGTCGATTTTAACGATCGTCATATTCTGGCAAACCAAGTGGCTTCTGGTCGAGGAGCCGTGCTGATTGTGTCGCATTTAGGTAATTTAGAGTTATGCCGTGCGATTTCAATCCACCAGCAGAAAGTGAAAGTCAACGTTATGGTGTTGACTCAACACGCCGAAAACTTTAACAAAGTATTACAACAGCTAAACCCACAAAGTAGCCTTAATCTTATTCATGTTAATGAACTTGATCCCAGTACTTCTATGCTGTTACAGCAAAAAATTGATATGGGCGAAATAGTGGTTATTGCAGCCGACCGCACCTCATCAAACAGCCAAGGCAGGGTGGTTTACCTGCCCTTTCTCGGTCATGAAGCGCCGTTTCCGCAAGGACCATTTATTCTTGCTAGCTTGTTAAATTGTCCGGTTTACACCATGTTTTGCATTCGCCAACAAGGCCGTTATAAAGTACATGTCGAACACTTAAGTGATAGTTTAAAAGGCCCGCGAGCAGGGCGCATTGCACGCTTAACTGATGCAATGAAATTGTACAGCCAACGCTTAGAGTACTTTGCCAAACAGGCACCATTGCAGTGGTTTAATTTTTACGATTTTTGGCATAAAGACGAATTGATTGATCGTCCGCTGTCGCGCCCCGCTAGTGCTGTCAATACGGGTACAGCACCTAATACTAGTAGTGCACCTAATACTGGTAGTGCACTTAATACAAGTGCTGCGTCAAATACAAATACTGCACCCGCTAACAGCACCACTTCACCTAGTCAGGATAACTAATTCAATGAGCAACACTTCTTCACAGTCATCAGCCGCCGAAAAAACGGTGCATTTAGGCCAAAGCTACCTGAGCCTTGAACAAGTGGTCGCAGTCGCCAAGGGCGCAACGGTCAAACTGGCGGATGCTGCAGACTATGTTGAATATATTCAAAAAGGCGCCCGTTTCATCGACAGTTTGCTGCATGAAGAAGGCGTGGTATATGGCGTCACCACAGGTTACGGCGACTCCTGCACAGTCAATGTCAGCTTAGACTTAGTCCATGAACTACCGCTACATTTAACCCGTTTTCATGGTTGTGGTTTAGGTGATGTATTCAGCCCAATGCAAGCCCGCGCGATTATGGCTTGCCGCTTAAACTCATTGGCTGTGGGTAAGTCTGGTGTCAGTTATCTGCTGCTGCAGCGCATTGAATGGCTACTCAATAATGATATTACCCCGGTAATTCCTCAAGAAGGTTCGGTTGGTGCCAGCGGCGATTTAACCCCGCTATCTTATCTTGCCGCAGTACTTGTTGGCGAACGTGAGGTGATATACCAAGGTAAACGCCAAGCGACCAAAGATGTTTATCTGAAATTCGGCATGATGCCATTAACCCTGCGCCCTAAAGAAGGCCTCGCGTTAATGAATGGCACCGCGGTGATGACAGCACTCGCCTGTTTAGCCTATGACAGATCGCAGTACTTAACTCGCTTATCAAGCCGTATTACTGCCATGGCATCGTTAACACTTAAAGGCAACGCAAATCATTTTGATGAAATTTTGTTTGCCGCCAAACCCCACCCAGGACAAAACCAGATTGCCAGTTGGATCCGCGAAGATCTAAACCATCATGCGCATCCACGTAATTCTGACCGCTTACAAGACCGCTATTCTATACGCTGTGCACCGCACATCATTGGCGTACTGCAAGATGCTTTACCCTTTATGCGTCAGTTTATTGAAACCGAACTCAATAGCGCTAACGACAATCCGATTGTCGATGCCGAGGGTGAACATATCCTCCATGGCGGTCACTTTTATGGCGGCCACATTGCCTTTGCCATGGATGCGATGAAAAATGCGGTGGCCAATATCGCCGACTTAATTGATCGTCAAATGGCCTTAGTCATGGACCCTAAATTTAACAATGGTTTACCGGCTAATTTATCTGCCGCAGAAGGCCAACGTCGCGCCATTAACCATGGCTTTAAAGCGGTACAAATCGGTGTTTCAGCTTGGACTGCTGAAGCATTAAAAAATACCATGCCTGCCAGTGTGTTTTCACGCTCAACTGAATGCCACAATCAAGACAAAGTGAGCATGGGCACCATTGCCGCTCGCGACTGCATGCGGATATTACAACTGACTGAACAAGTCGCTGCCGCCGCATTACTGGCCATGAGCCAAGGTATTCAGCTGCGGGTGATACAGAAAGAATTGGACCCTAATTCGCTAACACCTTCACTTGCCACCACACTGGCTCAAGTCAGTGAAGATTTTGAACTGCTAACCGAAGACCGTCCATTAGAAGCAGTACTACGCCAAACAGTAGACAAAATTCAACTGGGTCTGTGGGAGGTGTGTTAAATGAAAGGTTTATTACTCACAGAAATGGAAATGGTGATCCCGTTTCACGATGTCGACTCGATGGGCATTACTTGGCACGGTAATTACTTACGCTATTTTGAGGTTGTGCGTTGTCAATTACTGGATAAACTCGGTTATAACTATCGCACTATGCAAGAGTCCGGTTATGCATGGCCCATTGTCGATGTGCAAGTAAAGTATGTTAAAAGCAGCACCTTTGACCAAAAAATCAAGGTTATTGCCGCCATTGTTGAATGGGAAAACCGCTTACGCATTAACTATCAAATTGTTGATGCCGACACCAACGCACGCATCACCAAGGGCTATACCATTCAAGCTGCAGTTGAGATTGCTACCCAAGAATTATGCTTTGTTACTCCAGAAGTGTTTCAGCAAAAAATTCGCCCATTACTCGATGCGAGCCAAGTGTAATGAGTGCCCGCAGCAGAGTATTTTTGAGCCTATTTACTGGCATATTTATTAGTGTATTGGCGCGAGTAAGCAGCATCATTATGTTGTGTTGCCTGTGTATTGCGGCCACCTCAGCTAACGAACGTCCACCAGCAAGAAATAATCAAACACTTACTCCAGAGCTGACACAGCCAAAGCCTCAAGCTCTGACCAAAGATCAATTAGCAGATATTCAGACTCTGTATACTCAACCAGCCAGCTCTGAGGCCCTCAGCGCGCTAGCGCAACGACTGAATCTACAACTTGATACTCGTGGGCAGTTTGTTCAATTACGCCATTTACAGGTGCTTAAAAAGCCCTTACTCAGCCAAGGACAGTTTATATTTAGTCCAACGCAAGGATTGGTATGGCAGCAGCAACGTCCGTTCAACACCTTGATGGTGCTTAAAGATCAGCAGTTGATCCAACAAAACAGCCAAGGCAAAATTCAACACTTTAGTTCTAGGGCTAATGGCAACCCGATTGCACAGCAATTACCGCGTTTATTACAAGCCATTATGGCGGGCGATATTGCTGCTTTAAGTGCCGATTTCAACTTATTTATGCCTGCAACTCAGTTAGCAACTCAGCCCGAAACTCAGCCCGAAAATAGGTCATGGCAACTGGGCCTGCAAGCTAAAGACCCACAAGTGCAATCGTCTATGGGTAACATTACCCTCAGCGGCGATACGCTTATACGTTCATTAATCATGATCAGTAACCAAGCGGATGTTCGCGACTATACCCAAATTCAATTTACCCAGACCCAACAAGGGCAACTGAGTGAAGCTGAACTGGCGCTTTTTAGTCTTGGAAATGAGTCCGCTAAATAATGCAGCCCATATCGCTAACCGCGTTGTTATCTCCTATTGGGCGTTTTGTCTTATGGGTATTATTGCTACTGACAATGTTAGTCACTGGCTTAATACAATGGCAACAGGGCGCGCATATTCAAACTGATATTTTGGCGATGTTGCCGCATTTACAACAAGACAAACTCACTGAAACAGCATTAAACAGAGTTGAACAGCAACTCGCTAACCAAGTGTATATTGCAATAAAAGCCGATGACGACAACCAAGCTATCAGTGCCGCACAGCAACTGATGGATGCACTAGATAAACAGCCACAACAGCCCTTTATTCACATTCGTAGCGGCGCGGATGATCATCTGCAAGACTTGGCTAAAGTGTATTTCGAACATCGCTTTACCCTACTCACTACCGAGCAAGCTAAAGCGATTGAAACAGATAATTGGCGCCAACTGCTTAACGCGGCCCAAAATCAACTTTATAGCGCATTTGGTTTTGCCAACAGCCAGCTGCTCAGCAATGATCCGTTACTGATGTTTCCAGCCAACTTACTGGCGTTATCACCTAATAGTGCGCTGCGTAGCCAACAAGGCATTTTACTCACCGATACTACCGATGGTGTGGCTGCGATTATCATGGCCAAAGGGCGCGACAGTGCTTTTAGCCCGACCGCTCAGCAACAGCAAATTCAAGCATTAGATGCTGCATTTAGCCAAGTGACTCTGCATGTCCCCGATGTCAGTTTCCTTAAAGCTGGTGCGCTTTTTCATGCGATTGCCGCCACCGAATCAGCCAAACAAGAAATCAGCCGAATTGGCTTAATTTCCATGTTAGGGATCATCTTATTAGTCTGGTTGGCCTTTCGGTCGATTATGCCGTTATTTGCCGCACTACTGACGTTAACCACTGGGGTGGTGTTTGCGTTTGTCGCCACCTTAAGTATTTTCGGTGAGTTGCACTTACTCACATTAGTGTTTGGCACCAGCTTAATTG
The DNA here is from genome assembly GCF_040310165.1 of Shewanella sp. AC91-MNA-CIBAN-0169. Lineage (NCBI taxonomy): Bacteria > Pseudomonadati > Pseudomonadota > Gammaproteobacteria > Alteromonadales > Shewanellaceae > Shewanella > Shewanella sp. AC91-MNA-CIBAN-0169. Next base: position 178,519 of record NZ_JBEOPM010000003.1, on the reverse strand, counting down.
GTGTCGCCATTGATTACAGCTTTCACTTTTATTGTGAAAAACAAGCTCACCCTAATAACAACGCCAGTGACACTTTAAAGCAGATTTTTCCGGCGCTCACTCTCGCACTTGCTACCAGTGCCAGTGCCTTTATCGCCATTGGCTTTACGCCATTCCCGGGAATGCAACAAGTGGCCGTATTTTGTGCTGCTGGGTTAATTGGTGCATACCTAACGTTGTTATTGGTGTTTCCATTACTGGGTAACCATGCGCTTAAACCAACGCCAGGATTAACCCTCGCCCAAGGTTATTTGGCGCTATTACAACGTATTTTCACCCCGAATAAATTGTGGCAAAAAATAGCTATAGCGGCTTTGCTCATTGGTTTGGCAACAATATTGTTTTTCGGTTTGTCACAAACGGATTCTAACGATGATATTCGTCAGCTACAGCAAAGCCCTGAAGCCATCACCACCGAAGAGAACCAACTACGGCAACTGCTCAGCGGCGGCACCGATAACCAATTTATTTTAGTCAGTGGTCCCAATGAACAAGCTTTATTACAAACGTTAGAGCAACTGACACCAGTACTGGATAAAGCCATAACTGATGCTGAGTTAGACCAAGCTATCAGTCTCAGCCGCTTTATGCCCAGCATTGCCAAACAACAACAAAACTATCAGTTACAGCAACAGCTTTATGGGCAACATTTAGACGAGATAATCAGTGAAATGGGTCTCGATGACAATATAAGCACCAGTCTAATGGCACAACTGAATCAAGCCGAATCACAATGGTTAACCCCAACCATGGTACTAGCCCAAGCCAATGATGATTTACAGACGTTATGGCTTGGCGCGATCACAACAACCGATCAAACCCAGCAATTTGGCGCCATAGTATTACTCGGTGGCATCCACTCATTAGCCTCTCTTGAACAACGATTGACTGAGCATGAATGGCCTTTAGGGCAAGTTCGGTTAATCGATAAGGTCGGTGATATATCCCATTTAATGGGCAAGTATCGCCAACTAACATTACAGCTATTGATGTGGGTATTTGCTTTAGCCAGCCTACTGTTTAGCATTAAATACGGTATTAAGTTGGCATTCGCTATCGTCGCTGTCCCCGCTTTATCAGTACTGCTCACGCTAGCTTGTTTAGGGCTTGTCGGCTCGAGCATTAGCTTGTTTCACGCCTTAGCGCTTATTTTGGTGTTAGGCATTGGTATCGATTACAGCCTATTTTTTGCCGAGGCCAAGCACACCAGTCGCGGAGTGATGATGGCAATCTTTATGTCAGCCTGTTCAACACTATTAGCTTTTGGTTTACTGGCGCTGAGTCAAACCCATGCTATTCACTTTTTCGGTTTAACGCTTCTTTTTGGGATCAGTTTTTCATTTTTACTGGCACCGTTTATTTCATTTATTACTAGGAAAACTGTAAATGCCATCTAGTCATTCACATACAGTCAGCAACATGGACGTTGACGTTGCCATCATTGGTGCAGGCCCTTCTGGCGCCATTGCCGCAAGCCTTTTACGCCAACAAGGTCATCAGGTTGTTGTTATTGAAAAACAGCATTTTCCACGTTTTTCGATTGGCGAAAGTTTACTGCCTTGTTGTATGCAATTTCTCGAACAAGCAGGCATGCTGGACGCCGTTAATCAGGCTGGATTTCAATTTAAAAATGGCGCAGCATTTCAACACCTAGGGCGATACACCACCTTCGACTTTACCGATAAATTTACACCAGGCCCTGGGACTACGTTTCAAGTTCAACGGGCGGATTTTGATAAACTTCTAGCCGACACAGCTATCAGCCAAGGGGTTGAGATCCGTTTTGGTCATCAAGTTGATGCGATTGATTTGACTCATAATCCTCGCTTAACGGTAACGAATGACCGAGGTGCACAATATCAAGTGAATGCTAAATTTGTGCTCGATGCTAGTGGTTTTGGCCGAGTATTACCGCGATTACTGAATTTAGAACAACCATCAAATTTACCGCCACGCAGCGCCATTTTCACCCATATTGAAGACAACATTAGCGATCCCCATTTTGATCGTAATAAGATCTTAATCAGTGTTCATCCTCAACATAAGGATATCTGGTACTGGTTAATCCCTTTTAGCAATAACCGTTGCTCAATTGGCGTGGTGGCTGAGCCACATTTACTCGAGCATTTATCCGGTAGCCTTGAACAACAATTGTTAGCGGTGATTAATGAAGAGCCTGAGCTACAGCAGTTGCTGAGTAATGCCAATATTGTTCAGCCTTGTGCCACGCTCAAAGGTTATTCGGCTAATGTCACCACCTTAGCAACCAATCAGTTTGCTTTACTGGGTAATGCTGGCGAGTTCCTTGACCCAGTATTTTCATCAGGGGTGACAATTGCCATGCAGTCAGCATCAATGGCGGTTGCCAGTTTGAATAAACAACTTAATGGCCAAACAGTTGATTGGGATAGCGAATACTCTGCGCCATTAATGCAAGGAGTTAACACCTTTAGAACCTATGTCCAAGCTTGGTATGACGGACGCTTTCAAGATGTCATTTTCTATCAACAAGCTGACAACAAGATTAAACAAATGATCTGCTCAATTTTAGCAGGTTACGCTTGGGACATGAGCAACCCGTTTGTAAAAGAGTCCGAACGACGCCTCAATACCATTGTTGAATTATGTCAGGAGCCAAAGCCCAATGTTGCTTAATCTGCTGGGGCGTTCTGCGGGGATAATATTGCTTCGCGTGGTGGCGCTATTACTGCTAAGCCTATTAAGTGCTTGTAGCCAACAAATCGAGCGGCAAACTTGTGTCCCACTCGCCAGTGAAGCACAATATTGCCTAAGCTCAGCCTCTGCGCTGTTAACAACGTCATCGCAGCAAGACATCAGCTTAAGCCAAATGGTCAGCTTTACCCATGGGCAAGAAAATCATGAGTTATTAACCCAGCTGGAGCTTAATTCACTACAGATGACGTTAGTGGGATTAGCGCCACTTGGGCAAGCATTATTCACGTTGGTGTACGATGGCCAAACCCTGCAAAGTCAGCAAAGCCTGTTATTAGGTGAGCAATTTAAAGCAGAGTATTTAATGGCAATAATGCAGTTGATTTACTGGCCAACGGAGCAAGTTAATCAACATTTAACCGGCGGTGAATTAGTCACTATGGCATGTGATATGCCGTTATGTAAGCAACTTATTGATGCCAGTGGAGCCTTAATCACGATAACGTATAGCGATATCGACCCGTGGTTAGCGCAAGTGAATGTAGACATCGATGCCGCCGATATTCATATGCAAATAAACCCAATTGACTAACTAATTGACTAACTAATTAACTAACTGATTGAATAACAGATTGATAAACAAGTGCTCCAGCATAATCCAATAAACCGAGATAAATAGGCCATCTAACTAAACATGAACAGTCGCATAGCAATAACTCACATCGGATTGTGTACACCTCTTGGCAACTCGCCAGAAGAGGTGCTGCCGCGTCTCATTAGCGGTGATATCAGTGCTATGCAATGGCGCGATAATTTATTGTTCGATGCGCCTACATTAGTCGGTTGCGTCGATGACAAACGGTTAATAGAAATTGCCGATCATCTCAGTTTATTTGCTTGCCGTAATAATCGTTTATTAAACACTGCCGCCCAGCAACTTGTGCCCGCAATAGAGCAAGCTAAGCAGCGTTTTGGATCGGAGAGGATAGGGGTGGTATTAGGCACCAGCACCTCTGGCATTTCCAAAGGCGAAGCGGCATTAAAATATCAGCTTGAACATGGCCATTTCCCCCCGAGTTACCATTACTCGCAGCAGGAACTGGGTAGCCCCAGTGATTATTTAAAACAGTTGTTTGAACTGTCAGGCCCTTGTTATACCGTATCTACAGCGTGTTCATCGAGTGCCAAAGTGTTTGCCAGTGCTCAGCGGTTACTCAATGCGAATATGTGCGATATGGTAATTGTGGGGGGTGTAGACAGCTTGTGTCAGTTAACCGTTAATGGCTTTGCCGCATTAGAATCGGTATCCAAAGGCCATTGCAATCCGTTTAGTCGCCATCGTGATGGAATTAATATTGGTGAAGGGGCTGCTTTATTTACTTTAGAGCGTGGCCAAAGTGACGTCATGTTGGCGGGGATCGGCGAGTCTGCCGATGCTCATCATATTTCAGCGCCACACCCGCAAGGATTAGGTGCTATTGCCGCTATGCAACAAGCCCTGGCAGAAGCCAACATTGCTGCGGAAAAAATCGATTATCTCAACCTCCACGGTACCGCTACTCCCAAAAATGATGCCATGGAATCGCGTGCGGTCACTGCAGTATTCAGTCATTCATCACCAGCCTGCAGCTCAACCAAGCCGCTCACGGGCCATACTTTAGGCGCAGCTGGCGCGATTGAAGCTGCCTTTTGTTATTTGTTATTAAGCCCACTTAACCATGAAAAGCGTTTGCCGCCGCACATCTGGGATGGGCAGCAAGATACTAATGACCCGAATATCGCTCTCGTTAGTGCCAACAACAATACTGGCCTTAGCCAACTCAACTTTATTATGAGCAATTCATTTGCCTTTGGCGGCAGTAATGCCAGCCTGATTTTTTGTCGAAAGGATGCCTAGTTCCATGTCAATAGTCACTGCAACGCCGGCGATGTTAGCGCAAGATATAAGTACTTTTATTCCGCATCGAGCACCGATGATCTTGATTGATAATGTCTTAGAACATCGCCCAGACTGCTTAATCACCGCAACCCATATTAGCCCTAATAGTGCCTATTTCGACGCTCAACTCAATGGCGTGCCTAATTACGTTGGCATCGAGTATATGGCCCAAAGTATTGCTGCATTAGCGGGTGTTGAAGCCTTACTGTGCGACGATACTATCCGAGTCGGTTTTTTACTCGGCACCCGCAAACTGCAAATGCATATCGACACCTTTACCTTAGGTGAGTCTTATCGCACCCAGGTGACTCGGCTGTACCAGGAAGAGTCTGGATTAGCGGTATTTGACTGCCAAATTTATCATCACCAAACGTTAGTGGCGGCAGCTAATGTCAATGTATTCCAACCACAAGACACCCAAGCCTATATTGATGAAAGCCAAGCTGACGGCTAAGCATGATCAACAAACCTTTTGACACCCCATTGGAGTTCCTCGAATCAATCACGGAGAGACATTTTGAATAATAGAGTATTAGTTACCGGTTCAAGCCGAGGAATAGGCAAAGCCATCGCAATTAAATTAGCCGAGAATGGTTTCGATATTGCGCTGCACTTTCACAGCAATCATGCTGCCGCAGCGCAAGTACAAAAAACCTTATTAGATCTTGGTGTGCAGGTTAGTTTACTGCAATTTGATATTGCCGACCGCCAAGCGGTCAAGCTTGCTATCGAAACGGACATTGCCGAAAATGGTGCCTATTATGGCGTTATTCTTAATGCGGGTATTAATCGCGACACCGCCTTCCCTGCGATGACCGAAGATGAATGGGACAGTGTGATCCACACTAACCTTGATGGTTTTTATAATGTTATCCATCCTACAGTGATGCCAATGGTGCAAGCACGTAAAGGCGGACGTATTATCACCCTAGCCTCAGTGTCAGGCATTGCAGGTAATCGTGGCCAAGTGAACTACAGCGCATCAAAAGCGGGAATTATTGGCGCAACTAAAGCCTTGTCGCTTGAGTTAGCTAAACGAAAAATTACCGTCAATTGTATCGCACCAGGGTTGATTGAAACCGACATGGTCACCGATATTTCAACTGATATTGTCAACCAAATAGTGCCGATGAAACGCATGGGCAAACCCAGTGAAATAGCCGGGCTAGCTAACTTTTTATTATCAGACGATGCCGCCTACATAACTCGTCAAGTGATCTCCGTTAACGGAGGCATGATATGAAGCGTGTAGTCGTTACCGGTATGGGCGGGATTTCCGCATTAGGCCAAGACTGGCAACAAATTAAAGCCAGCCTATTAGCCAAACACAACTGCGTTATTCGTATGGATGAATGGGATCGTTACCCAGGTCTAAATACTCGACTGGCAGCGCCAGTGACTGATTTTTCTTTACCTGCCCATTATTCACGTAAAAAGATCCGCTCTATGGGGCGAGTATCCATGATGGCGACACGAGCCAGTGAATTAGCGCTTGAAGATGCAGGTTTGTTGAACGACCCCATCCTTAATTCCGGTCAAGTTGGCGTTGCTTACGGTTCATCTACAGGCAGTACAGATCCAATTATGGGCTTTGGTGACATGTTAAAAACGGGCGAAATGTCGGGGTTAACCGCCACCAGTTATATCCGCATGATGGCCCACACTACCGCGGTTAATATTGGGGTGTTCTTTGGCCTGCAAGGCCGTATTCACACCACCAGCAGTGCCTGTACCTCTGCCAGTCAAGGCATTGGCTATGCTTATGAAGCGATTAAATATGGCATGCAAACCATTATGCTCGCGGGCGGCGGTGAAGAGCTTTGTCCTACTGAGGCGGTGGTATTTGATACTTTGTATGCCACCAGCACCCAAAATGAAACTCCAGAGCTAACGCCACGCCCATTTGACCAGAGCCGCGATGGTTTGGTTATCGGTGAAGGTGCTTGTACTTTGATATTAGAAGAGCTTGAACATGCTCAAGCCCGTGGTGCAAATATTTATGCTGAGTTGGTTGGTTTTGGCACCAACTCAGATGGCCAACACGTCACTCAACCCAATGCTAATACCATGGAAGTAGCGATTCGTTTAGCCTTAAAAGATGCCCAACTATCGGCACAAGACATCGGTTATATCAGTGCTCATGGCACCGCTACTGATCGCGGTGATATAGCTGAAACTGCCGCGACTCATGCAGTATTTGGCACAGAAACGCCAATATCGTCATTAAAGAGTTATACCGGTCATACCCTAGGAGCCTGTGGTTCATTGGAAGCATGGACTAGTATTAACATGATGAATGAAGGCTGGTTTGCACCAACACTCAATCTTAATCATGTCGACCCAGAATGCGCCCCGCTCGATTACATTAAAAACGATATTCGTCATATCGACACCGACTATATTATGAGTAATAACTTTGCTTTTGGTGGCATTAATACTTCATTGATTTTTAAACGTTGGCGTTAATCATATAAGGGTATAGCTCCTTTGCAGCCATATAATGCAGGCGAAAGCGATGCTTTCGCCTGTGTTTTTACACCTTGTAAGCCGCAGCTTTGGCTTGATAGTCTTGAGTAATCCGTTTCATTTCTACCGCGCCACCAGCCAGCTTTTGAACTTGCGCCGATAAAAGTACAACGGCTTGGGCGTTATCCAAAATCTCCGCACCTATTTGAGTCAATCTATCTGCTTGTTGTTGTGTACCATTTGCCACATTGTGGCTCAAGGTAGCCACTTGACCTATTTGAGCAGAACGTTGCTCAAGCCCTTGAGCAATGCTACTGGTGTGGACTACATTTTGCGTCGTACGTTGCTTGCCTTGATCCATCGACTCAACGGTTTTTAGCATGCTGACATTTAAACGACTCAGTACTTTTTCAATACCATCGGTAGACTGACTGGTACGCTTTGCTAAAGTGCGAACTTCATCTGCCACAACGGCAAAACCACGGCCACTCTCACCCGCTCTAGCCGCTTCAATCGCCGCATTCAACGCAAGTAAGTTAGTTTGATCTGAAATACTGCGAATGGCCTGCAACTGTGTGGTAATAGCACTAACATCAGTGGTTAAATCAGTCATTGATTCAGTTACTTCAGTCATATTAGTTTCTAGCGCCTGCATGTCTTTCATAATGCTTAATGCGTTCTGGCGATCACCAAGACTTGAGGTTGCCCCCTCTCTTGCTTGATCCGCTGAAATTTGGCTGTCATGAGCCATTTGCTGAAAACTGTCAATAACATGTTGAGTCGATTCGGCAATCAATCGCGCTTGGTTATTTTGCTGTTGTACCGCATGTTGAGCTTGATCGCTCAGGCTCATTAAGTTGTCGGAAGTACTTGCCATTTTCACAGCAATATCGCGATAGTCGTTAAACAATTGCGACAACTCTTCCAGCATCAAATTAAAGGACATTTCTGCCTGAGTATCGGCTGAAGGTAACCGAATCGATAAATCTTTATGCTGTGAAATATGTTGAATTGCACCAGCAATACGTTGATTGGCAACTGAGTCTGCACGCATAAATAAGGCAATACGAATTAAAATACCGGTTTCAGTTACGGCAAACAGCGCATGAACGAGCATGATACTCCAGCTACACTCGCCAGCAAAAATCATCACTGGCGTATCAAATAGTTCAACACCTTGTAATTGGATATAAGTCATTAAGACGTGATGTATCGCCACGGTCAACAAAGCGGCCACTAACGGCTGCCAACGCAGGTAAATAAGAAATATCCCCATGGTAGCAAAGATATGAAAGTGCATTTCAATCATGCCCATTTGGCTTTGAACTAATAGTCCCGATACTGTCATCATAATCACAGCAGCCACAATGCCAAACAACTCAGTACCTTTTAGCAAAACATAACTGAGCTGTGATATTACCAATACTGCTATCGCGGCGGTGATACTAAATGTCAGCATTTTAGCGCCGATAAAACCACTCGCTGCTAGCAGTGGAGCCTGCAGCAACAATAATCGATATATATATGAATCATTTTTTTTAAGCAGTGTTACTGTTTGATTATCATTCATACATATCCCTAGTGTTGAGTTGAAATAATATGGTTTAGGTCGATGAGCATTTTGGATGTTGAAAGCTGCTTAGCAGTGTAAATACGCGCAATTTTTCCGTAAGGATCCAACAAAAATAGATTGCCTACATGATTTATCGTTGCGAGTTGTCGATTGATATTGTCAGATAAGCGTAACTCAAGTTGATGTAAATCTGACTCGGACAATGACGCACTGACAAAACGTTTAGAGCGTGCATCGATCACCGCTTGGCGCACGGCTAATGTGTCGTTATCAGGATCGATAGTCACAAACATAAATTGAACCTCAGCTTTATTTATCGAAGCATCCTGCTCTATTCGTTGCTCAAGTTGATCTAATTGCTCAATGCGTATTGGACAAATTTCTGAGCACGACAAAAAGCCTAAAAATAAGTAGGTATATGTTCCCGCGGACGCAGGGTACTGGTGAACTTGTTGATTAACGTCTTGCCACCGAAAATGAATCTGTTGGCCGTCATTTCCGGTAATGCCATAAGCCTCTGTCTCTGAAGCCCACTGATTGATCAGCATCAATATAGGCATAAGACTCAAAGCGAGCAAGATTAATACTGACGCGATGACAATTTTTCTGAGTTTCATAAAAAATAAATGACAGTATGATGGCTTTTCAACGATAAACCCGTAGGCTTTTGTTAATGAAACTACATTTTTGAAAAGTAAAATTGGCATCAATCTAGATACTGGTTGTACTAATTATACGCAGTAAATACTTTTTTGGATTAATAAAATAACAACAAAACACAAAATAAAAAAACGCTTAATGAACCTTTAAATGTCAAAGGCTCATTAAGCGTTAAGTATGCGAATTCGTGGCGTTATCTAAACATCTATAAAATGATTAGAGTGCTATTGCATCAATATCAAGCTTAGCTTGGCTAATACCTGCTTCGGCTGCATCTGGGCCCATATTTAATGATTCAGCATAAATGGTTTCGACGTTGTTAATTCCAATGAAGCCCAACACAGTTGTTAAGTAAGGTACAACATGATCTGTAGACCCGCCTTTATGCGCTCCACCACGAGTCGTCACAATAATGGCACGCTTACCTTTGATTAATCCAACGGGTCCTGTATCGGTGTAAGTAAACGTTACACCGGCACGAGCAATAAAATCGATCCAATTTTTTAACGTTGTCGGTATGCCAAAGTTGTACATCGGCGCTGCGATAACAATGGTGTCATGATCGTTAATTTCAGCGACTAATTCATTCGATAGTGCCACTGCAGATAATTGACGTTCGGAAAGGTTATCGCCGCCACGTAAACCAGAAGCTAGCTCACCATCTAACATTGGCAAGGTATTTTTACCTAAATCACGCACTGTAATTTGTGCACCTTTACTGCTCCATTGCTGATTTAAATAATCAACTAATGCTGAAGACTGTGAATAACTGCCTAGAATGCTTGATTTTAAAATTAATACTTTTGCCATTGTTAAGTCTCACCCATATGTTTGTTGGGTCATATGCTATGTGCCTGACCAATGTAGCTAGTATATTGACCTATAAAAAAGAATAATAGCGCAATAATTATGCAATTATATTCGATAAAATCGAAACATATTTACTTGTTCAACGCGAATATGTTAATCAACGCGACCATTTTTTGGCGGTAAAGATACAAATTGGCCGGTAAACGTAGCACACATAATGTCATCACAATATAACGCCACTTCTAAGGTGATTTTGACTCGCCGGCCTCGGTTTAATGGGTTCAAATCAGTATAGGGCCAAATAACTTTGGCATAGGGCTGTTTAGTCACCGGTTTTAAATACCTGACTTTTGCATCAGCTAATACAATATCACCATGGGCTTGTGACAATTGCTGCTGTAACCACACCATTCCCCAGCCTGTTAATGTCATTAAGGTATAAATACTGCCAGCAAACATGGTGTGATGTAAGTTAACGTTGGGCTCTAAAGGTGCAGTGACTTGTAGGCTATCTCCATTAAACAACACTGGTTTAATGCCCATAAATTGACTAACAGGAATCGTACTATGCCAAGTTTCACACAAGGTCTGCAGTAAAGCATTGACCTTGGCATCTGATTGCGCTTCTGTGAATGAAATATCAAACATAACGGCATCTCTCCGATGATGACTGGTTAACCTCTACTGACAATAATAGAATGGTAATAAATTAAGGCCTTATACCTGCAGATTAAAGGTCACTGGGCCATCATTGACCAACTCGACCTGCATATCTGCACCAAATTGTCCTGTCTGTGTCATAACCCCTTGTTGGCGACAATATTCGACAAAAGCCAAATAAAGGCGATCGGCTTGTTCAGGAGTTGCAGCGCTCGAAAAACTGGGTCTTAAGCCTTTGCCGGTATCTGCTGCTAAGGTAAATTGCGACACCACCAATAATTGTCCACCGACTTGAGCCAGATTAAGATTCATTTTTCCGTTTTCATCACTAAACACCCGATAATTAATGACTTTTGTAGCTAACTTAACCATTTTATCAATATTATCTTCGCGCTCTATGCCTAGTAATACTAACAAGCCTTGGTCAATTTTGCCGACTATTGTATTGTCGACCGCCACTGACGCGCGTTTAACTCGTTGAATTAATGCAATCATAACTGCCTTAAACTATGCTATTTGATGATGCTTATTGAAGAAAATAAAACAAGGCCAACTGAGAGACCACAGGTAGCAACATAACTTGCTACTTGTGGCCCATACAGACTAGTTGTTACTGAATACATTGGCGTAGAACACCAATGCCACTTAAGATTTATCAGACGACGAAATGGATTTATCGACCACTAGAGGATCGTGCACATTATTGAGATTCTGGCTTTTAGTCTCAGTCTCTGTAAAAATTTCAGCTTTAAGATCATCCGCGATAACCGCTAAACTTTCCAGATACTCTGGCAGTGCGGCAGTAATTTCTGCACCGAGTAATACAATCATCCACGATAAATATACCCATACAAATAAAATCGGCACTACTGCCAGTGCACCATAAATGGCTTCATAACTCGGAAATTGGGTCACATAAAACGCAAAACCCTTTTTGCCTGCTTCAAATAATACCGCTGCTACAATAGCTCCCAATAGAGCATGTAAAAAATGGATTTTCTTGTTAGGCACGACCATATACAACAGTAATATAGATGCCACAGAAAACAGCAATGGTAGACGCTCAACAATCCACGGGACTAATCCAGACAACTCACTGCCAGTTACCACCTCTAATGAAACAACATAAGAGGTGGCCACTAGACTTGCACCAATGAGTACAGGACCTAGAGTTAACACCATCCAGTACATCGAAAATGACACCACGTAAGAGCGCTTTTCGGTAATTCGCCAAATGTTATTCAATGCTTTATCGATAGCTGAAATCAGCATAATGGCAACAAACACTAACGCAACAATACCGACAAAGGTGCCTTTAGATGCATTAGCGACAAACTCGTTGATATGCACTTGCACCGTATCACCCGCTGCAGGTATAAAATTATTATATATAAAGCCTTCAATATTGCCGCGAATACCTTTAAACACCGGAAAGGCCGATAACATCGACATGGTGACAGCCAACATAGGCACCAATGACAACAAGGTCACATAGGCCAAATGACCTGCTCGTATATTAATTTGGTCTTCAGCAAGCCGTTGTTTGAGATGGAGTAGAAACTGCCAAATCCCACTAAAAAAAGCCGCAATAGGGCTGTAATCAAACTTTTTGGGCATAATAATCCTTATTTCATACCACGTTAGTGGAGATAACATTTGTATTAAGTCACTAACTTCGTACAATGTTATAACATATTAGTCATCGAATAATGGAGCAAATTGATGTCACAACAAGGTTCGGCGGGTAATATACTCGCAGCTGTCGCGAGCTTATTTTTCCCAGGCCTAGGTCAGCTTTTACAAGGGCGTATATTAGCGGCTTTGTTATTCTTCTGCATTACTGCTGTTTGCTATTTCTTTTTTGTGTTGGTCATCCCAGCCATTATCGGTGGTTTATTCCATTTATGGAGCATCATCGACGCAGCAAAGTTTAAATCAGGCAGTTAACTCATAAGGTAGTTAACCTCAACGAGGACACTTTTCGCCTCACACAATAAAAGAGACACATTGATGAAAAAATGGATATCACTGGCACTATTAAGTAGCAGTTTACTGTTGAGCGGTTGTCAAAGCGCCTATTACGGTGCAATGGAAAAAGTCGGCTACCACAAACGCGACATTATGGTCGATAGAGTTCAAGAGGCTAAAGAGTCGCAGGAAGAAGCACAAGAGCAATTTAGCTCTGCATTGGAAGAAATGCAGGCGCTTTTGGCATTTGATGGTGGCGATTTAGAAGATGCTTATAATAAAGCGAAAGATGAATATGAGTCAGCTCAATCTGCAGCAGATGAAGTGAGTCATCGCATCGAGAAAGTCGAAGATGTCGCGGATGCATTATTTGACGAATGGCAAACTGAAATCGAAGAAATCAGTAAAGCCAGTTTACGTCGTAACAGCACCAGCAAGCTCAATGAAACCAAGCGTTCATATAAAACGCTAGTGAGAAGCATGCGTCGTGCAGAAGCAAAAATGCCACCCATTCTAACTGCGATGAAAGATAATATGCTGTATTTAAAACATAACCTAAATGCGCAGGCTATTGGTGCAATTAAAGGTGAGTTTGCCAATTTACAGACTGATATCTCTAGCCTGATTAAAGAAATGAACAAATCGATTGCCGAATCGAACAAGTTTATTGCCTCAATGGAACAAGGTTAAACCTTACCTAACCTATCAACTTAACGCCCTTAGCGGTAACCTATGCTGTCATAGTCTATGACGGCCTAGGTGCTGCTTTTGGGTATTTATATGTGCCTATGCGTATTTGTGCTTATTCGATCGGTGACTGGTCCACTGGCAATGCCGTACGGCTAAATATTTGCTTCAAAACTACTGTAGTTTCAATGCTGGCGACAAACTTGAGGTTGCCGAGCGATTTTTTGATAAATTGCTCATAAGAAACCAAATCTTTGGCGACTATTTTGAGCATATAATCATAAGATCCAGTTACCACGGCGCATTCCATCACTTGAGGTAATTGTGCCATGGTTGACTCAAATAACGCTGTCGATTGATCAGTATGTTCCGTTAAGCGTATCGATGTATAAACCACAACATTAAGACCCACTTTAAAAGGGTCAACTTGGGCACCATAGCCTAAAATCACTTTATCTTGTTCAAGCTTTTTGACTCGTCGTAAACAAGGAGTATCCGACATATTAACCTTATCGGCTAATTCAGAAACAGCCATCCGGCCCTGACGTTGTAAAATTTCTAATAGCTTGAGGTCTTTCTTATCCATTGAACAAATCGCTTTTTAGTGAGTGATTAACGGTATAAATATCATATTCCTGAGTGAAATCCTCTACAAATTTACGTTAATCACAAATATTTCAAGCAAATGGGAGCCACAAAACAATAAATGCCATAAAGTTAACATGGCATTTGTCTAAAGAGGGTAATTTGAGGTGATACTCGCGAATAACAAGAGCACTTAACACTCGTCAATATCGACGACAACTAAAGGTGACTCTCCTGCAACTTGTGGCTGAGAGTATCTAATTTCACATTTATTCGCAGCATAATCCGCATTAGGACGAATACGTAACCCGCTTCGATTATTAACATCGTATGTTGTGATGTTAAATTCACCACCGCTACCGTTGTCGGCAATGTTAATCATCCTGATGATACCTGCTGAGGTATGACGCGGATATCCGTAAGCTAGAGTCACTGATTGGCCTTGTACTGTAATACTATTGCCCAAACCATTACTGGCTCCAGGGGCCGTTTCATCGCAACTGGCGCTTATCACGCAAGCTGAATAGACCAAAGTTTTACCGCTGTTAATTGCTGCTGCAACACCCTGCATACTGCTCGCGTAAGCATTACTTTTTAAATCGATAAATTTCGGAGCAACCACGACAGCAAGAATGCCTAAAATAATAATCACTACCACAAGTTCTATTAAGCTAAACCCTTGCGGCTTACGCCACGAAAAACAACCATGATTAAATGAGCATGTATGTATCAATTTAGACATCCTGCAGCCAAATAAAAAATAACATTAATCTCTATTCTAAAATATTAATCAGCCAGTATCACCTGACTTTTGCCGGCATGTTTAGCCTGATACATCGCAACATCAGCACGATGGATTAAGCTATCTGTATCGCTATCAACACCATTATAAATGGCAGCGCCAATACATGCACTAATGATTAAAGAATGTGAGCCTATTTGAAAAGGTTGTTTGATCAGTTTAAGAACACTGTTGGCAGTGGCCATAACAGCGTCACTGTCGATATCATTCGGTAAAAGTAATACAAACTCGTCACCACCATAACGCGCAAGAATTTCACTCGGAAACAAATGCTTACTTACCTGTTAACCAATTTTGACTAGCAAAGCATCGCCAATGCCGTGCCCGTAAGTATCATTAATGACTTTGAATCCATCGAGATCGATAAAAAGGATTGAGAACGGCTGTTTTTTATCCCGTAAACGCTCAGTTGCCTGCCTGTTCGACAACCGATTAGCGAGTCCAGTCACCACATCATGATTGGCTAAATGTAACGCTTTAGTTTTGGCAATAACTAAATCTGCAGTGCGATCTCTGACTCGTTGAGATAACTCTTCACGGCTGTTTATCACCTCTTCTGACATTTGCTGAAAACTATCATTCTCACCTCTTTTGAGCAAAAAAAAACCCGATAATCAATTATCGGGTTTTTTATTGGTTTGCTTGTTTAAGCAATTGTATTCAAGAATTACAAGCTGTAGTACATCTCAAACTCAAGTGGGTGAGTAGTACGTGCAACACGTTCTGCTTCAGCCGTTTTAAGTTGGATATAAGACTGGATAAAGTCTTCGCTGAATACGCCGCCTTTAGTCAAGAACTCATGGTCAGCTTGTAAATGTTCAAGTGCGTTTTCTAATGACGTTGCAACCTGTGGAATTTCAGCAGCTTCTTCAGGAGGTAAGTCATATAAATCTTTATCCATTGCTTCACCTGGGTGGATCTTGTTTTGAATACCATCAAGACCAGCCATAAGTAATGCTGAGAAACCTAAGTATGGGTTTGCATGTGGATCAGGGAAACGCGCTTCGATACGACGGCCTTTAGGGCTTGGTACCACTGGAATACGAATTGAAGCACTGCGGTTACGTGCAGAATATGCAAGCATTACAGGCGCTTCAAAATGTGGCACTAAACGCTTGTAAGAGTTAGTGCTTGGGTTAGTGAACGCATTCAATGCACGAGCATGCTTAATAATGCCGCCAATGTAGTAAAGCGCTAAATCACTCAAACCAGCATACTTATCACCTGCGAATAAGTTTACGCCGTCTTTAGCTAAAGACTGATGCACGTGCATACCGCTACCGTTGTCACCAACGATTGGTTTTGGCATAAATGTCGCTGTCTTACCATAAGCATGCGCCATGTTATGAACAACGTATTTTAGAATTTGAATTTCATCAGCTTTCTTAGTCAACGTGTTGAAACGTGTTGCGATTTCGTTTTGACCCGCTGTTGCTACTTCGTGGTGATGCGCTTCAACTACTTGACCCATTTCTTCAAGTACTAAACACATTGCCGAACGTAAATCTTGTGAAGAATCAACTGGTGCAACTGGGAAATAACCACCTTTCACCATTGGACGGTGACCCGTGTTACCTTCTTCATAGCTCTTAGCTGAGTTCCATGATGCTTCTTTTGCGTCAATCTTAACAAAACAACCTGACATGTCGGTACCAAAACGGACATCGTCAAATAAGAAGAACTCTGGCTCTGGACCAATCAATACTGTGTCAGCAATACCAGTAGAAATTAGGTAAGCTTCAGCTTTTTTAGCAATTGAACGTGGGTCACGATCATAACCTGTCATAGTACCAGGTTCTAAAATATCACAACGAATAAGCGCTGTTGTTTCTTCTGTGAAAGGGTCTAATACGAAAGTGGTTGGATCTGGCATTAGCACCATGTCAGATTCATTAATGCCTTTCCAACCTGTAATTGAAGAGCCATCAAACATTTTACCGTCTTCAAAGAAATCTTCATTTACTTGATGAGAAGGAATAGAAACGTGCTGCTCTTTACCTTTAGTGTCGGTAAAGCGTAAGTCTACAAACTTAACTTCTAACTCTACAAGTTGTTTTAAAACTGATTCAACTGACATTCTCAAGCCTCCGGTAGGGTAAAGGGTTGTCCCTTAAATAATTTTGCTATTCGCCAGATGATGCACCTGGAAAACGAATCTTTTCATAATTATCAGCAATAAAGCGATATTCATGCCAGATCGCTAACTAATTGATTTTATGAAGATGAGAAAGTTTCCAAATCTTCTAAATCATAACCTTGCACCAACCTCGTGCATCACTATGTTTCATCATGGTGCAAAAGTCCATAATGGTGCGTCATGTTAATGTTGCTGTTTTAGCCAATGTCACAGTTTTGTCTTACACCATGGTTATGCTTCATATATATACGTTTTATGCTGTTTATTAATCCATAGCAAGCGATAGATTTACAAGTGTTCAAAAATAATCCTATCTACAAAAGCTGCTGTGAAGTAGAATGGCACGCTTTTTTACAGTAGCTATAATCTATAACTACTGTTAGATCCTTTTTTTTTATTTGCTGGTTTAGAGGTTTATCCGTGCTAGAGAATTTACGTAACATCGCCATTATTGCCCACGTTGACCATGGCAAAACAACCTTGGTTGACAAAATGTTGGCGCAGTCAGGAACCCTTGCATCTCGTGGAGAAGCTACTGAGCGGGTTATGGATTCTAACGATCTTGAAAAAGAACGTGGGATCACCATTCTGGCAAAGAACACTGCCATCCAGTGGAACGACTACCGTATTAATATCGTAGATACTCCTGGCCACGCCGATTTCGGTGGTGAAGTTGAACGCGTTCTATCTATGGTTGACTCAGTATTATTGTTGGTTGATGCAGTTGATGGCCCAATGCCACAAACTCGCTTTGTAACCAAGAAAGCATTCGCTCAAGGCCTTAAGCCAATTGTTGTTATCAACAAAATTGACCGTCCAAGTGCTCGTCCAGATTGGGTTATTGACCAAGTATTCGATTTATTCGTTAACTTAGGTGCCACTGACGAACAACTAGATTTCCCAATCGTTTATGCTTCGGCATTAAATGGTTTTGCAACGTTAGATCCAGATGTAGCAAGCGATGATATGACGCCGCTATTCCAAACTATCGTTGAGAAAGTAGCTTTCCCAGATGCTGATGCAGAAGCTCCATTCCAAATGCAAATTTCTCAAATCGATTATAACTCATACGTGGGTGTTATCGGTATTGGCCGTATTACTCGTGGTAGCGTTAAGACTAACCAACAAGTGACCATTATTGGCGCTGACGGTAAGACACGTAACGGTAAAATGGGCCAAGTATTAGGTTACATGGGTCTTGACCGTACTGAAGTGCCAATTGCAAATGCTGGTGACATCGTTGCTATTACAGGTTTAGGCGAGCTTAAAATCTCTGATACTATCTGTGCAGTGAATGCAGTAGAAGCAATGCCACCGTTAACTGTTGATGAACCAACACTAACGATGACATTCCAAGTAAACACTTCTCCGTTCGCGGGTAAAGAAGGTAAGTATGTTACTTCACGTAACATTCTTGAACGTTTACAGACTGAATTAGTTCACAACGTAGCACTTCGCGTTGAAGAAACAGAAAGTCCAGACCGTTTCCGCGTTTCAGGTCGTGGTGAATTACACTTATCGATTTTAATTGAAAACATGCGTCGTGAAGGTTATGAATTAGCCGTATCTCGTCCAGAAGTTATTCTAAAAACAATCGATGGTGAGCTACATGAACCATACGAAACTGTAACAGTTGACGTTGAAGAAGATCATCAAGGTACCGTAATTGAAAAATTAGGTGTTCGTAAAGGCGAAATGAAAGACATGCAGCTTGATGGTAAAGGTCGTGTACGTATCGACTTCGTTATCCCAAGCCGTGGCTTAATTGGTTTCCAAACCGAATTCTTAACAGCAACATCTGGTACTGGTCTAATTTATCATTCATTTGATCACTACGGTCCACACAAAGGTGGCGATATTGGTCAACGCGCTAACGGCGTATTGATTTCAAACGCAACAGGTAAAGCACTAACATTCGCTCTATTTGCTTTGCAAGACCGTGGTCGTATGTTTATTGGTCACGCGGCTGAAGTGTATGAAGGTCAAGTAGTGGGTATTCATGCTCGCTCTAACGATTTGACAGTAAACTGTTTGAAAGGTAAGCAGCTAACTAACATGCGCGCATCAGGTACTGATGAAGCACAAGTATTGACTACGCCTATCACATTGACTCTTGAGCAAGCTCTTGAATTCATCGATGATGATGAATTAGTTGAAGTAACTCCTAAGAACATCCGTGTTCGTAAGAGATTCTTAACTGAGAATGAGCGTAAGCGTAATAACCGCAGTTAATTACCATCAATGAGTGGCAACGTCTGCCACTCATTGAGACCTAAAAAGCCCAGATGCATGCATCTGGGCTTTTTGTTGTCTAGTCTATACAGGCTAAAAGCGAAAGGCATAGGACGCTGCGCTGCTAGTACGCTCCGCGGCTAGAGGCTATAAAGTCAACAGCTTAGCAGCGAAGCTTTCTCTATCCCTGAGATGACAAGCGATGACGAGCCAAGAGCCTAGGTGCTAGACTGCACGCAGCGTTCGCTTGTTATCGCTTGTTATCGTTTCTGAAGCTGTCTCTAGCAGCGAAGCGACTCTCGTGATACAACATGAAAACATTTAACTAGATATTTTACGTAAACGCAGATAGATTCAAACCAAGATCATTTTTAGGGAAAATATATGAGTATGTTGCAACAGGTAAGCGTCGCTAAAAAAGCCAATGTGTATTTTAACGGTAAAGTGATAAGCAGAAGCGTAGTATTAGCTGATGGTAGTAAACAAACTTTTGGTGTGGTATTGCCTGGTGAATATGAGTTTTCAACGGCTCAAGGTGAAATAATGCAGGTTATTTCTGGCAAATTTGACGTGTTATTACCGGGTAAAACTGAGTGGGTTGCATATGCTGAAGCAAGCCAGTTTGAGCTTGCACCAAATGTGAGCTTCAGTATCCGAACAGATCAAATTTCAGAATACTGCTGCCAATACATCTAGTGTTGTTGCACCTAAATAAACAATAGCGGTTTAATATCGCCGCTTCGATTCAGCTTAACTAAACAGTTTAAGCTGATTTTTTTTATAAAAACGTCTACTCTATTGAAACTGTCGTTTTATGGAGTACATCATGCGCCTTATCATACTTATTAGTTTGCTATTATTGAGCGCCCAAAGTGTTGCTACCGTATACCGTTGGGTAGATGAAAATGGCAAAGTTCATTACTCAGATGAACAAAAAAATAATGCCGAAGCTGTTGAATTAAATGAAAACACCCAAAACAACATGACGATTGACACCCCAACAAAAATCAATGTCATCCCAACAACAGAAGCATCAATTAACTACACGATTTCGATTACCTCTCCCCAAGAAGAAGCTACTGTGCGTGACAATAATGGCGCATTTACCGTGTCAGTGAGCGTCACCCCTCAATTACCTCGTGGCGTGCTAATGACATTATTAGTCGATGGTATTATCACTGCCCCAGCTCAAGCATCGAATATATTCCAATTGACGGGCATTAATAGAGGTGAACACTCGTTGGTTGTTAACGCTGTAACACAAAGCGGCAAAGTCCTTGCATCAAGCTCTCCTAGAAAGATATTCCTTCACCAAGCATCTGTATTTGGACCTGCAAAAAAGTCTAAATGATTAAGATAAAAATCATTTTATTCATTAGCTTATGAAATTTTGCGTGACTATTTATCTTACAAAATGCTTGTGTGTTCCGGGTTGTGATATGCACCAAAGTGGTGCATTATAATGGTGCAACCCTATACTAGGACGGCTAATGGACACAAATAACCTTCTCAATCACTTAGTCACCGCAGTGCTTGTTATTAATAACGAGCTCAAGCCGAGCTATGCTAATGCCGCGGCCGCACAATTATTGGGAGTAGGTAACCATAAGCTACTCGAGCAAACGCTTCCTGAGCTTTATCAACTGATGGGGGTTGAGCCACAATTACTACGCGATGCCATTAATGCCGGCCAGGGACTCACGGTCAATACCGCCGCATTAATCACCCTAGACGGCCAACATCACACCATTGATATCACCTTGATGCCAATTGAAAATGACAATAACCTCAGCATTTTAGAGTTACGTCAAGTAGACCAACAACGTCGCATTCATCAGCAGCTTAATATGGACGCCCAACAGCAAGCTGCACAGTTTTTGGTACGTAACTTAGCCCATGAAATTAAAAACCCGCTGGGCGGCCTTAGAGGCGCTGCGCAGTTGTTATCGCGAGAGCTCGACTCGCCCGAATTAAAAGAATTTACCAGTCTGATTATCGAACAAGCAGATAGATTACGTAATTTAGTCGACCGTTTACTTGGCCCGCAACGACCAACGCAGCATGCTGAACACAATATCCATCAAGTGATTCAAAAAGTGCTTAAGTTAGTCGAAATGGCACTGCCAGACAATATCTGCTTAAAACGAGATTATGATCCATCGATTCCAGATATTCAGATGGATCCAGATCAAATGCAGCAAGCCGTATTGAATATTGTCCAAAATGCGATACAAGCGTTAGAACATTGTGGTGGCGATATTGTCATTCGCACTCGCACTCAACATCAAGTCACCATTGGAACACAGCGCTATAAAGTGGTACTCGCCTTATCCATTATTGATAACGGCCCCGGTATTCCTGCTGAGTTAATGGATACCCTTTTCTACCCTATGGTCACCGGACGTGACGAAGGTTCAGGGTTAGGATTATCCATTGCGCATAACATTGCCCGATTACACGGCGGTCGCATTGATTGTGTTTCGGCACCAGGGCATACCGAATTTATTATTAACCTGCCATTACAATAACTAGCATGCCCTTTGTAGGCAGAATGAGGTAGTAACATGAACATTAGTGAACAAGTTTGGATCCTCGATGATGATAGTTCGATCCGTTGGGTACTCGAAAAAGCCCTTAAAGGCGCATCACTGTCAACGGCTAGCTTTGCTGCTGCAGAATCCTTGTGGCAAGCTTTAGAAGCATCACAACCTCAAGTCATCGTGTCTGACATCCGCATGCCAGGTACTGATGGCTTAACCTTGCTTGATCGCTTACAACTGCATTATCCACATATTCCAGTGATCATCATGACCGCCCACTCAGACTTAGACAGTGCCGTGAGCGCATATCAAGCAGGTGCATTTGAATACCTACCAAAACCATTTGATATTGATGAAGCCATTAATTTAGTTGAACGCGCACTCACACATGCAACAGAGCAAGCACCACAACCCGTTATTGATACCACCATAAAAACCCCTGAAATTATTGGTGAAGCCCCGGCAATGCAAGAAGTGTTTCGTGCCATAGGCCGATTATCTCGCTCATCTATCAGTGTGCTCATCAATGGCCAATCTGGTACTGGTAAAGAATTAGTCGCTGGTGCATTGCACAAACACAGCCCGCGTAAGGACAAACCCTTTATTGCATTAAATATGGCTGCCATCCCAAAAGATTTGATTGAATCTGAACTCTTTGGCCATGAAAAAGGCGCCTTTACTGGTGCCGCCAACGTGCGCCAAGGTCGTTTTGAACAAGCCAATGGTGGCACGCTATTTTTAGATGAAATCGGTGACATGCCAATCGATGTGCAAACGCGATTATTACGAGTCCTTGCCGACGGCCAGTTCTATCGTGTCGGCGGTCATCAAGCAGTGCAAGTTGATGTACGTATTATTGCTGCGACGCATCAAAATCTTGAGGTGCAGGTGCAAAAAGGCACCTTCCGCGAAGATTTATTTCATCGCCTCAATGTGATCAGAGTACACTTACCGCCGTTATCGCAGCGCCGTGAAGACATTGCCCAACTCGCCAATCACTTTTTAAGCACCGCAGCGAAAGAGATTGGCGTTGAACCCAAAATACTCACTAAAGAAACCGCGGTAAAATTGGCTAACCTTCCTTGGCCGGGTAATGTTCGTCAACTTGAGAATACTTGTCGTTGGTTAACCGTAATGGCGTCCGGACAAGAAATTTTACCGCAAGATTTACCACCAGAATTGCTTAAAGACCCAGTAGCAATCCAGCAGAAACAAGCTGGAGCAAGTGACTGGCAAACCGCATTAACTGATTGGATTGATGAAAAGCTGGCTGCCGGTGAAAGTGATTTACTCACTGAAGTGCAACCTGAATTTGAACGTATTTTACTTGAAACAGCACTAAGACATACTCAAGGCCATAAACAAGAAGCCGCTAAACGTCTAGGTTGGGGTCGTAATACCCTAACGCGTAAATTAAAAGAACTGTCCATGGACTAAAAACGAAACGACGCAGGGGAGCCATAATGATGTAATAACATTATGGCAATGACACTTTTATGAAAATGCTATGATCTTAACAACGGTAAGTGCGAAGATGATCTCATATTGCCCAGTTTACACATCACATCAGGGTACAAATAACCAAAAGCGCTAGAATATTTATCGAGTAAAAATGCTACATTAAAATATAACATTCAAACAAGGAACGATTTTGGATTTTGATGCTCATTATGGTGTAGTTATTCATCAAGATTTTATACCACTTTATGCCGATGATAATTATGCAAAAATCTTCGGTTATAATACAGCTCAAGATATTTTAGCGCTAAAGAGTGTTCTAGAGTTAATCGATCCCGAACTACAGGATGTAGCCACACACACTTACTACGCATTAATGAGTGGTATAGAAAAACCTCAGGTACGCAGCTACATTAACCGTAACCGTTTAGGTTTGAAACTCAATATATTAGCTATTGAACACATAGTTGAATGGCAAGGACGATCAGCCCTACAAATCACGATTGTGGATTTAACTGAATCTACAACACTTAAACAAGCTTTAGTACAAAGTGAAAGTCGCTATCAGCAATTAGTCAATGGATCTGTACAAGGCGTATTAGTACATCGCAACTTTAGCCCGCTGTATTGCAATCAGACATTAGCACAACTATTCGGTTACCCTAATACCCAAAGTATTATGTCACTCGCCTCAATTTTGGATGTGATTGAACCAAGCTATCAAGAACAGCGCCTAGACGCTAACGCTGCGTTACTCGCGAATAAAGTTAAACCTCATCCTGTTGAAATCAAATGCCTACACCTTAGCGGTCGTATCATATGGGTGAAATTAATTGAGACGGTAATCAGTTGGGAGCAGCAACCCGCTATTCAAGTTACCATGATCGATGTCACCGAATCTTATTTATTAAAAGACAAACTCGATAAACAAATCTATGTTGATTACCTCACAAAAGCCCTTAATCGACGAGGGTTAATCCATTTTAGTCAGCAATTAATGACCCATAGCACCCTTGTGCATGAACACCTTTATTGTGTCTTAATGGGTATAGATGACTTAAAGCAAATTAACCATTTGTTTGGCCATGATATGGGTGATAAAGCGTTAATTCACTTTGCTCAGCATTGCCAAAGTAAGCTTGCTGAAACTGACTTAATCGCCCGTTGGAGCGGTGATGAATTTATTGCCATCATTCAAGCTAGCAGCAAAAATATGGCACTAAAAATAGCCGAGAGTATTCGTCATAGTATCGAACATACGGAGCTAATCGAACCAGAAAGCGGTAAGCACATTCGCTTTAGTGCCTGTGTCGGGTTATCTAACTGGCAAGCTGACGACACTATCGACCGCCTTATTTTGCGTGCAGATTCAGCGTTAGAACAAGCCCGATCACAAATCACTAGCCAGCTAGTGTTTGCATAACCTAGAATCATAAATACACTAAATTAAGCCAATATTCTGGCTAACAAAAGCCGCTATTGCGGCTTTGTTAGTATTAAAACGTCAATTCGTCACTGTTAATGATAACCGATTGATATTTAGAACAGTATGCTCAAGATACCAACAATGATAAAAGCTATGGTGCCGAGTAAAGTTTCCATCACTGTCCATGTTTTTAACGTGGTTTTCTCGTCCATTTCCATCAAACGCCCTACCAGCCAAAAACCGGAATCATTAAAGTGCGATAACACCGTTGAACCACCAGCAATGGCAATCACAATAAAACATAAATCAGCAGCGCTTAATCCAGCCGTTGCCGCAACCATGGGCGCAATTAATGCAGCTGTAGTGGTTAATGCCACAGTTGCAGAACCTTGCGCCACCCGCAAACAGGTGGCAATAACAAATGCGGCCACAATTAACGGCATACCGGTATCGGATAATGCATCCGCTAACGCTTGTCCTATACCACTGGCACGTAACACACCACCAAACATGCCACCAGCACCCGTGACTAATATCACCGCACAAATTGGCCCTAATGAATCGCCACACAGTTTTTCAAGCGGTTGCATGCCGTAGTCTTTAGCAAAGACCACCAAACACACTAATAAGGTAATCAGCAATGCGATGGGCGTCTTACCCAGCATTCGCAGTAATTGAACTAATGGCAACTTACCATCAATAACTCCTGCTACCGCTAAGGTATTTAACCCCGTATCCATAAAAATGAGTATCACAGGTAACACCAGAATCGACATCACTGTAGCAAACTTGGGGATCTTGTCGACATCGATAATAGGTGCGGTGCTGAAGAAAACTTTCGATACGGGAATATCAAATTTTTTGCCTGCATATAAACCAAATAAGTAAGCGCCGATATACCATGTAGGGATTGCCACCATCATGCCAACAAATAGCAATAAACCAATGTTGGCGCCAAGTAAGTCTGCAGCCGCTACCGGTCCAGGGTGTGGCGGTACAAAAGCATGCATCACCGCAAATGCACCCGCAGACGGTAAAGCATACTTAAGTGGTGAGTCGCCAAAGCGTTTAGCCACGCTAAAAATAATAGGCATCATTACCATTAAGCCAGCATCAAAAAATATTGGAAAACCAAACAACAGCGAAGCGATACCTAACGCTAGCGGCGCTTTATCTTCACTAAAGCGGCTAATCAAGGTATCGGCAAGCACTTTAGCACCGCCAGTGACCTCTAAAATCTTACCTATCATAGCGCCAAGGCCGACTAATAAGGCAACTGAAGCCAAGGTGCCACCAAAACCCGCCATCATAGTCGGCACTACTTGATCACTGCTAATGCCACTTGCCAGTGCAGTGGCCACGCAGACTAATGTTAACGATACAAAAGCATGCAATTTCATTTTAATAATCAAGATCAATCACGCGATAATGGCGAGTGCAGCTATCATCAACAAGTAGGTCGGGTCTGCGATTTGTACCATTGTGTCCATACTATATTCCAAAGTGATTAATGAGAGTGCTCATTCGAATTCACAAACCTTAATGAGATCAGTAAACTCAAGTTATAAACTGAGTTACGAAAAAATAAGCCTTTAATTATATAAGCTTATATTAAGGAATGGTAAGAGAATGACAGGAAAATGCATTATTGTAATGGGTGTGTGCGCATGTGGTAAAAGCAGCGTAGGTGAACTGTTAGCAAAAATTATGAATGCCACTTTTGTAGACGGTGACGATCTTCACCCCCAGGCCAACATAGATAAAATGGCCCGAGGAGAACCTCTAAATGATGCTGATAGAGCACCTTGGTTATCGCGTATTGGTGATCTAGCTTTAGAATTTAACAACCAAAATAAAACCGTGATTATTGGTTGTTCTGCACTAAAAAAATCCTATCGGGATCTAATTCGGCAAGGTAATCAACAGGTCGGTTTTTTATATTTGCAGGGTAGCTATGAATTGATTTTGGCACGCATAATGGCCAGAAAAGGTCACTTTATGAAACAAAACATGGTCGACAGCCAGTTTGCCACATTAGAAGAACCCACTAATGAGCCATTAGTGGTGACTGTCGATATTAACGCCAGTATTACAGACATAGTAAAGCAGGCTTTGGCGCAATTTAACGCTCTGGGATTTTAATCTCTATATCTAACCTGTGTCAGCTTAATCGCACGTATTGCTGAGCTGGCATTTGTCATCCCCATTCATCTCTATCACACCGGGTCTTGGTGAATAATCACTTCAGCATCATCAAACGCCGCTTTAATCGTCATACCCGCTTTATCTGCTATTTCATGAGCATCATGCAAAGACAAGTTACCGGCTAATTCCATGTGCAATTGAATAAATGTGGTTTTACCTGCTTGGCGAGTACGTAAATCGTGAATACCTTGAACCCGAGGGTCTTGTTTGGCCAAGGCTTTAATCTTGTCACGAGTCTCGTTGTCTAACTCACGGTCAAGTAAGCTCTGAATTGAACGATAACCTAAACCGAGTGCTTGATTACCAATAAACAATGCAATAAACACCGCAAACAAACCATCGGCCCACCACCAGCCATATTGCGCTAATATTAGCGCAAACAACACCGCTGCATTCAATAACAAGTCAGACTTATAATGCAATGAATCGGCTTCAACCAAAGAGCTATTGGTTTTTTTCAACGCATGTCGTTGCAGTAAAACGAGTGCAAATGTCAGCACAATGGCAATAATCGACACCACGATGCCGCTCATCGCATTGGTGACTGCCACTGGATGAATAAGCTTTTCGCCGCCATACAATAATAATAACGACGCCGAACCTAAAATAAAGGCCGCTTGGGCTAACGTTGCTAATGGTTCAGCTTTGCCATGGCCATAACGATGATCTTTATCCGCGGGAACAATGGCATACCGAATAGCAATAAAGTTAACAATCGAAGCAAGTGCATCTGCAAATGAATCCGTTAATGAGCCCAACATACTGGCCGAGCCAGAGTACAACCAAGCGATTAACTTAATCACAATAAGACACAGCGCAGTAGCTACCGACGCGCGGCTAGCTAATTTGACCCAAAAGTCATATTCAGAAGAGGTACTCATATAAGAATTGTCGGCTCATTTAACTGATGATTTATCTGCTATTACTATAGCAAGTTCATTGCTCGATTAGGATAAAGTTTACTAAAGTCGTTGCTGGTCTTATGCAAAGTGTGACCATTAGCAAACTTGCATGAATAAAAAAGCCATTACCCCAAGGTAATGGCTTTTATCTATTTAACCTGATGTTGTATCAGTTAATCATTAACGGCGCGGTTTGTGGCCTTTACCTAGCTTAAATTTATCTTGAAACGTTTGTTGCTGTTCAGGCGTTAATAATTGATAAATTTCGTTTTGCATTTTCAAATGCGTCAGCATCTTTTGTAAATGCTTTTGTTGCTGTGCTTCAGCCATTTCAGTTGCTTTTGCTTCGTCAAAACCAGCGGTAGTGATTAACGCTAACATTTCTGTACGGTGCTCAGCGCGCTGCTCTTTAGTTGGGCGCTCAGGACGGTTAGCTTTGTACTTATCGAAGATGGCTTTTACTTGAACTTTTTGGGCATCAGTTAAGTCCAGTTTACGAAGCATTTTATGCATGCCACCTTTGTGACCATGATGTCGGTCACCTTTAGCGGCAACATTTTCAGTTTTTACAGTGTTATCAGCTGCATCAACTGCATATAACTGGCCAGCTAATAAAGCCGAACTTGCCACTAAGGCAACTAAACTCGTTTTGATGATTGATGATGTTTTCATTGTTAAGTACCTC
Organism: Shewanella sp. AC91-MNA-CIBAN-0169; assembly: GCF_040310165.1. Classification (NCBI taxonomy): domain Bacteria; kingdom Pseudomonadati; phylum Pseudomonadota; class Gammaproteobacteria; order Alteromonadales; family Shewanellaceae; genus Shewanella; species Shewanella sp. AC91-MNA-CIBAN-0169. Next base: position 150,072 of record NZ_JBEOPM010000003.1, on the reverse strand, counting down.
GGTATGAATGGGATTTATTTTCTGCCTTAGCAGATTTGATACTCAGTTTACCGAATGCAATGTCAATGAGGGTTAAGACTGAGTAAACCTATGTAAAGAACGTTTTCATAGCACTTTAGCGCCAGTAATTCATGATCAAGTTGGCATATTGAATGATAAAAATCGCAGTAATGCGAGCCAGTTAACGTAATTCAGACTTGATCCTTACAGTATTCATATTAGGGCATAAAATCTAACTATTAGCGCTTTAATGGAATACATTATGAACCGATTGATTGGCCAATTACTGTTACTTCTTTGTGTACTGATATTGGCACCCAGCTCAATAGCCAGTACCGCGGCCTCAACAGACGACTCACTTTGGTATACTCAGCAAAACCAGCAGCCTGTGGTTAAACTGCATTTCTTTTGGTCTAAAACCTGTCCTCATTGTCGTGAAGCTCATCCTTTTATTGATGCTTTAGGCGAACGTTTTGACTGGATAGAATTACACGACTACGCCATTAGCGAACCCGGCAATGTCGATAAACTCATGGAAATGGGCCAACACACTGGTGTTGAACCTAAATCGGTGCCCTACTTTGCCATTTGTGGCGAGGCCGTTGTTGGCTATAACAGTCATGATGTCACAGGGCGTTACATCCTAGAGCGCTTAGTTAACTGCTATCAACGCCAAGGTGGTAAAGCTGACATTAGTAATAAGCTCGATGATTTCTTAGGCGCTACGCCAGTGGTAAGCGCACCACTATTTGAAACCTGTAGTGACACGAGTGACGACCCAGAAGCCGAAGGTTCGTGTGGTATGTCGTTTGACCAAGCCAGTGACATTACCCCTATACCAACTGTTCAGCCTGTCGACATTCCACTCATTGGTGCAGTGCACCCTGAAGAAATGTCATTGCCAGTGCTCACCTTAGTACTCGCTGGTGTCGATGCTTTTAATCCTTGCGCATTCTTCGTGTTGCTGTTTTTACTGAGCATCATGGTTAATGCAGGCAGCCGCAAACGTATGTTATTGGTAGGCGGTATTTTTGTATTCTTCTCAGGCTTTATCTACTTTATATTTATGAGCGCCTGGCTTAACTTATTCCAACTACTTGGCGGCGGTGATGGCGGTATCATTATCACTTGTGCGGGAGTATTGGCATTGATTGCAGCCATAGTGAATATAAAAGATTACTTTTACGGCCGCGGCGACGTCAGCCTTTCAATGTCAGTTGAAAATCGTGGCTCGCTTATTAAGCGTATGGGTAAATTATCTAAAGCCAGCTCGTTACCGACAATGATTTTAGGCTCAACGATTCTGGCTATTTTAGCTAACACTTATGAACTGCTTTGCACCGCTGGTTTTCCAATGATTTACACCTCAGTGTTGTCGTTATCAGATCTCGATACCATGCAACGTTACTTATACCTCATCGCTTACAATGTGGTTTACGTTATTCCACTTGCCGCTATTGTGATTGTATTCTCAATGACCTTAGGTAAACGCAAACTGACCGAAAAAGAAGGCGAAGTACTTAAACTGATGTCAGGTATTATGATGTTAGGTTTAGGCAGCATGTTAGTGTTTAACCCTAACTCACTGCAAAATGCAGTCTTTTCTGTAGGTCTGATTTTGGGGTCTATTGTACTGACCTTTATTATTGCCAGAATTAAACGCTACATAGTGCAAAATAAAGCAGGATAAATGTAAAACTGTGCAATGTTGATATGATTTAATCTTGGCATAAGATAAGCTTAATTGATCGAAAAATCTGTATGTTAGCTTCAACATACAGATTTTCTTTGTGCCAGAGGAAAGTTATGAATCGCATTTTACTGATCGACGATGATATTGGTTTATCCGATCTACTCAGCCAATTACTTGAGTTGGAAGGCTTTGTACTAACCCAAGCTTATGATGGTGAGCAAGGGCTGATGATGGCGCAACAGCAAGACTTCGATTTAATCCTTCTTGACGTGATGCTGCCTAAACTGAATGGTTTTGAAGTCTTGCGTGCTTTACGCCAACGCAAGCAAACACCGGTATTAATGCTAACCGCTCGCGGTGATGAAATTGACCGAGTTGTCGGCCTTGAAATTGGTGCCGATGACTATTTGCCAAAACCCTTTAATGACCGCGAGTTAGTGGCTCGAATTAGAGCCATATTACGTCGAGCACAAACCACTCAGCAAGATAGCCAAGCCAATGAGATGATGCAGTTTGGTGATTTACGCCTCGACCCTACCCGCCAAGAAACCTATTGCAATGAGCAACTAATCATTCTCACTGGCACCGAATTTTCACTGCTGTTTCATTTAATCGAAAAGTCAGGCGAACTGGTCACCAAAGAATCATTAAGCGAAAACGTATTAGGCAAAAAGTTAATGCCATTTGATCGTAGCTTAGATATGCATTTGTCTAACTTACGCAAGAAACTACCAGAGCGCCAAGATGGCCGTCCACGCGTCAAAACCCTGCGCGGTAAAGGTTATATTTGGATACCGTAATGCTAAAGAACAATCCATTTAACGGGCTATTTTTTAAATTATTGTTAGGCTTTTGGCTATGCAGTTCATTGATTATTGCACTGGTGTCTTTATTGCCATTACTGCAACAAAATCATGATCGTTCGCCATTACCTGCCAGCCTTGAGCGAGTGCTTAAAAACGTTGCAGAACGGATACAAGAGCAACCTCAATTGCTCGAAGGTAAAAACCTTCAACGTCTGCACCGTAGCCGCAATAAAGAAGGTGATAGAAACCATAATGGCGGCCCATTGCGTTTATATTTAACCGACGGCGAAGGCCAAGTATTAAATACCAAACGAGTATCGCGTGGATTTAGACGTTTTCAACTCATGGCAGAAGAAGCAGACCAACCGATCAGCCATCAATTTAGAGATGAGCTTATTTTTGGCCCGTATTCTTTTGAGGTCAACAGCAAACCGTATCAATTATTTGGTCGTTTCCCCGATAATCATCCACGGCCGTGGTTCTTCTTCTTTGCCGACAATAAATTACTGACCGCAGGCTTAGCCATATTATTGTCAGGCTTATTATGCGGTTTACTCGCATGGTATTTGGGTAAGCCATTACGTTCGCTAAAGCACAGTGCCAATGCCCTCGCTAGAGGTGATTTATCTAGCAGAGTTGATGCCGCTACCGCAAATCGTCGCGATGAAATGGGCCAATTGGCACAAGCTTTCAACGGCATGGCCGATGCCGTACAAACCATGATTAACAATCAGCAAAGATTAATGGGCGACATATCTCATGAACTGCGCACACCACTCACTAGGCTGCAATTAGCCTTAGCGTTAGGCCGTAAAAAAGGGCAGCAAAGTGAAGAGCTAGAACGTATCGGCTATGAAGCCTTACAACTTGAAGCGCTAATAAGCGAGTTGCTCACTCTATCTCGGGTAAGCTTGGCCAGCCATGAAAATAAAGTCGTACTCGAATTAGCAGAATCTTTAAGCCAAGTGTTAGATGACGCCGAATTTGAAGCCGAGCAGCAAGGCAAACTATTACAAATTGATATACCAGAGGCGCTGCTATTACCTTTTCACCCAAAGACACTCTCGCGCGCCATAGAAAATCTGCTGCGTAATGCTATTTACTATGCCAATAGTCAGATAACCATTAGTGCAGCCCAAGTTGGCAAGCACATATTGATAACGGTGGAAGACGACGGTCCAGGTATAGAGCCACAAGAACTCGAAGCTATATTTAAACCTTTCTATCGCCCCGACACTGCCAGAGACAGGCAAAGCGGCGGTTGGGGTTTGGGCTTGGCAATCACTCAAGCCGCCATTACGTTACACCAAGGCAGTATAGTGGCAGAAAACCTTATCGGCCCAACAGGAAAGCGCGAAGGCCTTAAGCTCAGTATCAGTTTACCGGTTAACTAGTCGATATAAAAAACATAAACTTCAACCACTTATATTCTAATCGGACTGAGTAATGGCATTGTCCATAACCCCTGCATACGCAGGGAATAAACGAGTATCAATAAACAGCTAGCTCAGCTGAATAGACGACACAGCGTAAAGCACATTATTGATAAACATGTCATGACTAGGTAAAAATTACCCCTAACTGGCAACATTTTCCGATAAATGTGAGCAGCCTGAGCCGCTTCACCATTAGGGATAATCATCTTGGCAGCCACTAGCGCTTAGCAATCACCCATACCGCGTGCACTATCCCAGGAATGTAGCCTAGCAAGGTTAAAATTATATTTAATAATAAGGTCTTACTTAGCCCCACTTGCAGGAAAACCCCAAGAGGTGGCAGTAAGATTGCGATTAAAATACGTAATAAATCCATGATATTCTCCATTTTGAATGAGCCGAGGTTAGCAATTACCCCAGCGTGTATGAACTGATTTGTATTCACTTTCATAATATACAAAGCAATTACCAGACCACTATTTCTAATGTTGCTGTTCTAGATCTTAATCAGCATCGGTTTTTAAGCAACTACACGACCCCATATATTGACCTATTAGTATGCCTTTAGAAGTGAAAAAAGCCCTTTTTGCATAGTCTAAAAACATTAGCAGATAACGCTCACAACCTTTGGTGCCTTTGAAGTTTATTTGCTAATATTGAATAATGACAGGCTAATACCTTGCGGATAATCTTATGATTTGTCGATTTTTTTTAAACAGTTTCCCTCGCTGCAATCAGCGATCATCCCCAAGATTAAGTCGATGGATTCTACTATGGAGTTTAGTCACTGTTGGTTGCCTTACCAACTTTGTATCTACTGATGTCCAGGCTGCGCCTTCGCCCAACACTGTGAAGCAACTGATACAGATTAACGACCCAAGCAGCGCAATAGACATTGAAATACAAGGCTCTGTCGTCAATCTAAACGGCTCTGCCACGGAGCAAGCGAGTAAAGAGCGCATACTGCAAACCATAGCCGCTTTACCTGGTGTAACTCAGGTGGTGGATAATATTCACTTGCAACCTATTGCGCCCTTATCTTTAGCTCCCCTGAAGCAAGATGCTGAGCAATTTTGGGCCAAAGCCTTACTCTATTTACCGCGTTTGGCTTTAGGGTTATCGATTTTCTTACTCCTATTTTGGCTTTCACATCCTTTAGCTCGCTTATTGATTAGTCCCTTAGCTTGGGTGACAAAAAGTGAGTTGATCCGTTTAGTGATGCAGCGCAGCATCAGTGTATTAATCATATTGTTAGGGCTGTATATATTCTTGCGTCTCGCGGGCTTAACGCAGTTTGCGGTCGCGATTATTAGCAGCACTGGTGTCATTGGGCTGATTTTAGGTTTTGCCTTTAAAGACATCGCCGAAAACTTTATTTCCAGCTTATTACTCAGTGTGCAGCGTCCGTTCAAATTAGGTGATGTAATCTCCGTCGAAGGGAATTTGGGAGTGGTAAAGCAAGTCACAGCAAGAGCCACCACGTTAGTCGATTACGACGGAAATCATATCCAAATACCGAATGCCACTATCTATAAAAACGTGATTAAAAATCTTACCGCCAACCCGAGAATGCGTGGCAATTTTGTCATTGGCATTGGCTATGATGCAAGTATCCGTAAGGCTCAGGACATCGCTATGGAGATCATGGCCGATCATCACGGCGTACTCGCAGATCCCGAGCCGCAGGTGCTGATAAAAAACCTTGGTTCATCGACGATTAATCTACAAGTGTATTTTTGGGTCAATGCTGAAACTCACAGTGTTCCCAAAGTGGCTTCAATTTTAATGCGCTTGCTGGTGCGCGCTTATGAAGCGAATCAGATCAGCTTGCCTGACGACGCCCGCGAACGTATTTTCCCTCAAGGGATACAATTAGTCACCAATGGACATCAGCAAGGTGAAACACCTCTGAATACGATACAGAGCACTGAGCACAACAGCAACAAAGCCCAAGAGCCCTTAGAAGATGCCCATAATGAAACTAGCGATGACATCAGCAGCGATACCGATGATATACGTCAACAAGCGGCACAATCACGAGATCCTGAAAGTGGCGCCAATATTATCTAAGCTCTTATGTTGGTTGAGGAATAAGCATGGAATTTTTATTTCTCGATATGCGAACTATAGCGCGAAGGCATCAATAAAATAGCCAGTATTTTATCAGGTTGTTATTGCCTATGTGTCAGCGCCCAACCAGCAATTATCATCAGGGCTGTATCGCCCATTTTGATAACGTCAGCGTTTATAACGCCTCGCAGTCAAACCTTGGTTAGGGTATAATTTGCCACTCTTTTTATGCTTCGTACCTAAGGTTGCTATGTTTCATATTGCCCTTTATGAACCCGAAATCGCTCCAAATACCGGAAACATCATTCGTCTATGCGCCAACAATGGCTCGCAGTTACATTTGATTGAGCCGTTAGGTTTTGATCTCGAAGAAAAGAAATTACGTCGCGCGGGACTCGATTATTCGGATCTAACCAGTGTGACTCGCCATAAAAACTATGCCGCTTTTTTAGAGGCCATGGCAGGAAAGCGTATTATTGCTTGCACCACTAAAGGTAGCCGTCCTCATACGCAAATTGCTTTCCAAGAAAATGATGTATTATTATTTGGCCCCGAAACCCGTGGGTTACCAATGGATATTATTGATGCGACGCCACTTGCGCAGCGCTTACGTATCCCAATGACCGCCAATAGCCGTAGCTTAAACTTATCCAATTCAGTTGCCATTATTAGTTATGAAGCATGGCGTCAGCTGGGTTTTGCAGGCGCTGAGTAATGAAAAAGACGCTATCACCTGAAACCCAACAAGATGCTTTAGCCATTGCTAAAGCAACCCAAAAACCTGGGCAAGTTAAAGAACAAACCAAGCTGATTGCTGCGGGCGTTGAAAAGGGGATTGCTGAATACAAAAAACGTGAGAAGGCTAAGGCTCGCGAACGAGATAAAGCCCGTAAACAGCAGCAAAAATCTAAAAACGCGACAAGCTCAAGTGATGACGATTCCGATATGTCTTACATTGAACCGGAGAGTCGATTCAACCCTTTAACATGGTCGTTGCTGGGGTTACTGCTATTGAGTTGGGCATTGTTTGCCGCTTATTTGTTTTATCGCTAAGTCACTGTGGGTGTTAAGAAGCACTCATTTTATTCTGTCGGCAGAGTATTCTTTGCCGATGGTTTAAGCAGACTAATAGCTCTAATGACTTGATACTGCTCACTGTCGTCATCCAAATAGTGCGCGCTTTGCTGCCATTGCCATCCTGCTGTTGACGGTTTGGTATCACTCATCATGGGATCGAACTGCAATTGTACTAAGGCCGGACGTTGATTAATTTCCCCCTTGCCTAAAAATGAGTAACTGCCCGCTTGCTCATAAAGCGTTAACTGTTGCGAAATATCATCGGTAATCCCATTGGCATACACCAATAAAATATGATCTTGTTGTTGCCTAAACCACCAAGTTTCACTGTTCGAAAAGCGACTACCACGGCTAACACTAATGTATAAATTACGTTTATCTGCCGAGCACATCACCGAAGTGCTTACCTGCTTCGGCGCAACATTCGGATTGGCTGCACTGCCCTGCCACTCACCCACTAGTTGGCTACAAAACGTATCTAAGGTTACTTTCGCAGCATAAGATGACGTTGAATGTGTCAGTAACAACATCGCCGTTAGCAGTAATATTGATCGGCATTTATGTATCATTAACCATCCTCTTATCGCAATCGCGTTTAACACTTAACGGATCCCAAGCTCAACATAGGCAATGTTGCCTGCACCTATCTTGGCTTAGCGAGCTCATTGAATCACTCAGTGACACCATGATATCTAGCCATAAAAAATGGCCCACTTATGTGAGCCATCATACGATACTACAGTGCAATTAGCTGACTAAGTCATTAATTGAATAAGTCATTAACTGACTAACCATTCAACTAATTAAGCAATTAACCCACTAATAACTACTGACCAAAACCCGTCGCAGTGATATCAACTTTAGTCACTTCACCGTATTGCGCCGCAATATCAGCAATGTTTTCAGCGTTGCCAATCAACACAAACTGTAAGTTTTGTTGTGGGAAATATTGCTTAATCAAACGTTGAGTTTCTGCGAGAGTAAGTCCATCTACTTTAGCTTGAAATTGATTAATAAAATCATCATTAAAGCCATACAGATACATGTCAGACAATAAACCGGCTAACTGTCCACTCGTCTCATATTTAGGTGGGAACTGGCCTTTAACATAGGCTTTAGCAGAATCTAAAGTGGTTTGATCAATGCCCTTTTCCCATAAACGAGCATAGGTTTTTAAGGCTAAATCAATGGCTTCTTTAGTGGTCGATGACTTAGTAAAAGTACTGATTTGGAATACCCCAGATTGAGCATAAGGGCTAAAACCAGAACGGGCACCGTAAGTTAATCCGGCATTGACGCGTAATTCATCATTTAACCATGAAGTAAAACGACCGCCTAAAATGGTGTTCACTACGGTTAATCCAACATAGTCTGGATTGTCATAACGGATCCCCACGCCACCAATTAAAAAGGTGGTTTCAATTGCGTCAGGCTTGTCGACCAACAGTACATGAGGTTGGGTTAATGTTGGTAAATGTTGGCTTAAATCTGGCTGAACCACGGTTTCAGTGGTCTGCCAATCGCCAAAGGCTTTATTCAGTTTAGCGGTCATGTCGGCAACATCAAAATCGCCCACCACGTTAATGGTCATGTTGTTTGGTTGATAATAGCCTTTATGAAAAGCACGTAACTCCTCAACAGAAAGTTTAGCTATGGTGTCACTATTGCCTGATACCGGATTGGCATAAGGATGATCACCAAAGACTAACTTATTGAAGTAGCGACCAATCACTGCTCGAGGACTTTCTTTTTGCTGTGATAAACCCACAATTTCGCGCTGTTTTAGTTTATCAAATTCAGCGCTATCAAAGTCTGGTTGGCGCAATACGTGGCTAAAAATATCGAGCACGGTATCAACATCTTTGCTCATCATATTGGCACGAATATAACTGCCTTCTAAATCAGCGTTGGTGTCTATGCTGGCACCCATAAAATCTAACTGCTGCTCGATGTCGGCCTTTGATTGACCCGCGGCACCCAACAGTAAACTTTGTGAGGTGATGTAAGCCATACCAGAGGTAATATCATTGACGGCTCCCGCTCTTACTACGGCATCAATGGTCACTAATGGCACTTCTTTTTGCACCATCAGCTTAACCTTTAAGCCATTGTCTAAGGTAACCGATTGGTAGCTTGGCATAACAAAACTAGCGACTGCAGGATTGGCCGTGTCGGCAGTGGTTTTCTGAGTGGTCGCACAACCACTTATTCCTAAGCTACACGCTAATGCAATTGCTGATAACGATATCTTAATACGTGTGTGAGTTACGGTTTTCATTTGTCTGACTCCTCAGTAGCAGCGAGCACACCGACAGTTCGATTCGCTTTGATTAAATAGGTTTGCGCCACACGTTGAATATCAGCTGGAGTGACCTTGTTATAGGCTTCTGGGGCGTTAAACAGTTTTGCATAGTCGCCAAAATACAGCTCGTATGTGCCTAAAGTATTGGCTTTACCATTAATGGTTTCCATCGTGCGGTAAAAGTCCATTAACTTAATATTTTTAACTTTTTCAAGTTCTTGCTGAGTCACACCTTGCTCGGAAATTAGATCAATCTGCTCGATGAGGGCTTTTTCTAAAGTCTCGGCACTGACTCCCGCATTCGCTACACCCAAGATATAAAACAAGTTAGGGTCAAACGACATCGGCATGTAAGTGTCGGCAGCGACAGCTAATTGCTTGTCGACTAGCGCTTTATAAAAGCGTGAGCTATTACCTTCGCTTAACATCGACGTTAATAAATCCAATGCATAGTAGTCTGCATGGCTAGTTGCAGGTACATGATAAGCCAACATAATGTTTGGCGTGCTTACCGATTCTTTTTTAACAAATACCCGACGTTCGCCATTTTGTTGCGGTTCAACCGTGCGTACGGCTTTCGGTGGGGCTTGGGCCGGAATTGGCGCAAAATACTGATTAGCCAGGACTTTCACTTCGGCTAGCTTCACATCACCGGTAATCACCACTAGCGCATTGTTAGGGGCATAGTAGGTTTTATGGTATTGCTGTAAATCTGCTAATGTCCAAGCTGCAATGTCTGACTCATAACCAATAACCGACCAGCTATAAGGATGCGCCGCAAAGGCGACACTTTTAAGCGCTTCTTGAATCGTACGCCAGTTAGAGTTTTCAAGCCCTGTGGTACGCTCTGACTGCACCACACCGCGCTCACTTTCAACCATTTCAGGATTGATGTCTAAATTGGCGATGCGGTCTGCTTCTAAATCAAAAATAGTTTCTAGACCATTGGCTGGAAACCAGTCGGTATATACCGTTAAATCTTCACTGGTATAAGCGTTGTTGGCGCCACCAGCCGCTTCCATCGTGCGGTCAAACATTTTAGGGCCAAACTTTTTAGAACCGTTAAACATCATGTGTTCAAAAAAGTGCGAAATACCGGTAATGCCTGGTACTTCATTGCGCGAACCCACTTTCCAAAAAATGTACATATTGGCATTAGGGATAGAACTATCCTCCAACACCATAATCTTCATGCCATTATCTAAGGTAAAACTATTAATATCTTCAGCTTGTGTCGCTGACACATTAGGTGCACTCAGTACACCTAACGTCATCAGCAACGCCATTATCTTGCGGGTCATATCTCGCTCCTTTTGAGCTATCGTCCAATGGTTTATTAAAATTGGTTTTTTAAAAATGGATTATTAAAATTGGTTTTTAAATAGGGCTATTGTGCCGCGCTTAATGCGGTTAAAGCAATTTGGGTCATGGTTTGTACGCCAACCTTAAGGGCACTTTCATCAACATAAAATACTGGAGAGTGATTACTGGCGACGTTATTGATATCTTGGTCAGCAGGAGTCACTCCTAAGAAAAAGAACATCCCAGGTGTTTCTAATGCGTAATAAGAAAAGTCTTCCGCACCGGTAATCAGTCCTGGCTCAATCAACATATTGTCACCCACTACAGAGGCGATAACCGGGCGCATTTTGCTGACTAATTCTGGGTTGTTAACCGTAACCGGATAACCAGGTTGGATCACGGTTACTGCAGTGGCGCCAACTGTTTTAGCGGCATTAGCTGCCACTTCGGCCAATTTAACTTTAATGTCGGCGCGCATATCTTGATCGAAAGTACGAATAGTACCGATAAGCTCTACTTCATCAGGAATAATATTCGATCGAATACCACCATTAATGGCCCCAAAACTCACTACGGCGGGTGCTTTGGTAATATCCACCTGACGACTAATAATGGTTTGTACACTATTAATAATTTGTGCCGAGGCCACGATAGGATCAACACCACTCCAAGGACGTGAGCCATGGGTTTGCTTACCCATCACTTTAATCGTAAATGAGTCTTCACTCGCCATTGCAGGGCCGGAACGTAGACCAATCATACCTGTAGGCATGCTTGAAGTAACATGCATACCAAACACTTGCTCAGGCTTGCGCTTAGCAAATAAGCCTTGTTTGAGCATTAACTCCGCACCGCCTTGCTCACCTTCTGGCGCGCCTTCTTCGGCTGGCTGAAAGATAAACATTACGTCACCGGCTAGGCTGTCTTTTACTTTTACGAGGTTTTCAGCCACACCCATCAGCATAGCCACATGGGTATCATGACCGCAGGCGTGCATCACACCTACTGTTTGATTTCGATAAGTGTCAGTTACTTTAGAGGTAAAAGGTAAATCAACCACTTCGGTAACGGGCAGCGCATCCATATCAGCGCGTAAACCAATTAATGGCCCAGGCTTGCCGCCTTTTAGTATGGCGACCACACCGGTATGAGCAATACCCGTCTGCACTTCAAGTCCGAGAGATTTAAGATGTTTCTCAATCACTTTACTGGTGCGAAATTCGCGATTAGATAATTCAGGGTGTTGATGTAAATCGCGGCGCCATGCAATGACTTTGCTTTCAACTTGAGCGGTTAGTTCTGCAGCATTGGGCACGCTAGCCAAGGTAGTCGTGCTGTAAACACTGGTGGCAAATACACTTGAAAGCAGTAAAGCAACAGACGTCAGGCGCATGTTTATTCCATTTATTATAGTAATTAGTGCAACAAAACTACCTTGAAATGACGCTTTTGTTAAATCTTTTACCGCTTTGCTAACAAGTCAATTGTATCTATTTATTAATACCCAACACTCACGACTAAACTGGCGACTTTGGAAGGTGAAAAAACACCACATCGCTGTCGATAATTTCAAGCTGCCAACCTTGCTGTAATGCTAACCATTGAAAGGTTTCTATAGAGTAGAAATTGATATGAGTTGGGTCAATTTTATAGTACCAATTGTTAAACTTATCTAAGCTGGGTACTTGTTTGGTCATTACTGCCAATATGCCGCCAGGCAACAATAATGTACTTAACTGCGTCATTAACGCCTGCGCATTGGCAATGTGCTCTATCACTTCAGTTAAGCAAACAAAATCATATTGCTGAGAGAGTACTTGAGTATCTGGGTGGTAAAATAAATCATAATTAACCACCTTAATACCTTGCGCTGCAGCCATTTTACTTAACACTGCGCCTTCACCGCAGCCAAAATCTAACCCTGTTGCGTCGGGTTTAATACGGGCGATTAATGGCGTTAAAGTACGAGATAAAAATTGTTGATAACCCACATCGGCAACGTCATTATTGTGGCAATCATAATGGGCTTTTTCAGCTATTTGATCCAAATGAAATGCTGCAGGAACCGATACCAAAAAACATTGCGGACAACGGACATAGGGACGACTTTTATCTTGAGAAAAAGCAACTGTTTCATGGTGACACAAAGGACAAGACGACAAAGCGAACTCCAAAATAAACCGAATGGGTCAATCAACAGCAAGACTAATCAGATTGAACTGGCTCTATACTGGTGTCTTTAGGGATTTTGCGGGTTTGAGTAGCGGCCTCTTGCGCCTGTTGTAAATACTTTTGCTGACGGGTTAAACGCTCATCCGATTGAACACGGGCTTTTTCGAGCTGCTGCGCTTCCCAATCGTTTGGCTGCGACTTAGCTAATACTTCTTGCTCACGTTCCGAGGTAGCCTTGGCTGCCTCACGCGCTTTTTGCAATTGCGTTTGCTCAAGTTCAGCCGACTCTTGGCGCGCTTGCTCGCCTTTTTCAGCTAAGGTCATTGTTTTATGTGGCTTATCAGCAGCTACTGTAAAAAACGCCAATGAACTGGCAGTAACGAGCAAAATAAATGAGCCTATTAGCCGATGTTTCATCTTGTCTATCCTTTGATTTTATCGCCGTTATAACGCTCACGAACCACAGCAGGCATAGCCGTTAACTTATGTTGCACCATTGCGTTAAACACTGCAAATATTGGCACAATATCTGCCGCTGGATTTAACGCAATCAACGTGTGGGCAACCGCTTCCAGAGTTGACAAGCTGTCGCTACGTTTCGCTTTACGAATGATATATTGCGACTCATCTTCACATTCTAGATGCAATGACGGGTAATTAAGTAACCACGGATTGAGCTGCAACATTCGGTATGCTTTACGCCAAGTACCGTCGACTAAAATAATTATCGCAGCCTCACTTGCTCCAGCCTCGGCTACAGTTTGGCTGTGCTCATTTGGATAAACCACATAAATCGGCTTCGTTTGCGCAGCTAAATAATGTTGCAGCTCAATAAAGTCCGCGGCAGATTCACCCACGTAAATTTTCATCTGCGGCATCACCAGTTTCAATAACCTCACAGTGTTCTTAGCATGATCCACTTCAGATGGATGCTGCATCACCACTACCTCGGTATTTGACGTCACCGGTTTGAGCGCATGACACACGCAAGCCGACTGTGGGTATTGGCAATGGATACAATAACTTCTGCTCATTTTTTGTCTTATTTTGTTGCAAATCTGTTGTTGCAAATATGTAAAGTTGAGTTCAATATACTTCGCTCTACACCATAATACCTCAAGGAAGAACCATTACTATGACTAGAACAAAGATGTCTGTGGCATTAATGCTCGCATTGGCCACAATCCCTGCATATGCAGCACAAGATAATACCTATCACCACGAAGCAGAAATCGGTTTTTTAGACTCATCAGGTGAAGCGGATGGCCTAGTTAACGCCAATTATCGCTATTACTTTAAAGCGGTTGAACAAGCAGATAAGCCATACGCATTGGCGGGATTCTTTAATCAAGGCTCAACTGTTTCTGCGCGTTATGCCACCACTGACTTCCAAGATTTATATCACATCTCTGGAGAATACGTTTTTGACTCAAAATGGTTTTTGGGGGCTGGAGTCAACCAGTTAAATGCAGATGATGCTGTATTTGACATCACAACATACGAGATTAGTGCTGGATATTTTTTTAGCAAACACTCAAAGTTATCTTTGAACTACACGACCAACTCAGAATCAGAATCTAACAATGGCGCATATCTAGAATATGAATTTGAATCATATTTTAGCCAAAACATTGATGCTATCACGTTAACTTACGAACATTTTATTCCATTACAATCAACCGCTGGAGTGTTTATAACTGGGGCTGTAGGTTATCAAAACCCACAATATATCAACAACGAAATGCTCACTCAAGTTGATGGCTCAACTCCGACTATAGTGCAAGATTCTAAAATAAACTTTGAAAATGACATTTATACTGTTGCAGTGTTTGCAGATTGGTATATCAATAACGCATGGTCAGTGGGTGCGACTTACTACCGGACAGATGTAAATACTGATTTCAGCAGCAGTAATATTGATGACTCAAATAAAAGTAGCCACAGCAACAACATCACTGAAACGGGTTTAAATACACGTTACTTCTGGCATTTTTCAGATGTATTCTCGGCTAAGTTTTCACTAGAACATTATTTCGATAATGGTGAGTATAATAGTGATTCAGAAACTAATGTTGGCATAGCAATTAACGCCCGTTTCTAAGTTTCATCATATTGAGGCAAAAAAATACCCGCGGAATGTGGTTAGCATTCTGCGGGTTAAAGGTGATATTACTAAAGCTAATTAGTCATGTTGTAACTGTTCTTGATGCAGATGGCTTAAACGGTTCATTGCCATAATGATCAGCAATACTGCACTAAAGCCCCCCATCACAACCGCTATCGCATAAGGTGCTGGTATATCAGTTAGCTGGATCAACGCCGTCAGTATTGATGCCCCACTCATTTGAATGCAACCTAACATCGCCGTCGCGGTACCTGCGCGCTCACCGAAAGCCGACAACGCCATACTGGTTGCTGGGCCAAGCAAAATAGCAAAGCCAATACATAAAATCATCATCGGAGCCATAAAGGCAATTGCGGCGGCTAATCCTTCTTGAGGGCCAGCAAAGTACATCGCGGCTTCGATAACAGCAGCAATCAACATCAACGATAATGCCACTACTACTCCCGGACGGTTACCAATACGCTTAACCAACACTGGGGCAGCAAAACATGCGGCAATATTGACCGCAGCATTAAGGCCAAATAAACCGCTGAAAGTTAATTCTGAAATGCCTAAATGACCAATTAACCATACTGGTGAATAAGACACGTAACATAAAATTGATGCCATCGCGATCATGCAACAACTGGCATAAAACATAAAATGAGGGTCGCCAATAACCGGCTTATAGCGGCTCCAACGGTATAAAGGCCCTGTACTGTCGGTATTTAACGGACGTGTTTCCGGAAAACGGAACCCCACCAAAAACAACACAAAAATGGCATACAAAGCCATAAAAATGAAGGTAGAACGCCAGCCAAACTGTAATGCTAATAAGCCACCAAATGTAGGTGCCAGTGCCGGGACCACACAAATGGCACCATTTAGATAACTGTACATCGACACACTTTCTTTGCGCGAATAGCAGTCACGTACCGCACTAAATACCACAATAGAGGTGGAACAAGCCGCTAAGCCTTGAAACACACGGGCAACCTGCAACCATTCAAACTCAACCGCATAAGCCCCTAATAAACTGCTAATGCCATAAAGTACAATCCCAAATAATGCGACAGGTTTACGGCCAAAACGGTCCGCGAGTGGACCAATTAAAATTTGCCCTACGCCCATCGCAAATAAAAATAACACTAAGGTGGACTGTACTTCACTGTTTGATACACCGTACTCCAATGCCATTGCAGGCATAGACGGTAGATAAATATCAATAGCCAACGGGCTCAAAAGCACCATAAACATTAACAGTGGCAATAAGTTACGACGCATAAACTTCTTTCTCTCAAATTTTTAATGCACAAAGGTCACCCTTAATAGGGCGCTATAATAAGTCAAATGGAGGTATGAATGAAAATGATATAAAATCCGAAGTGAATTTCCATTTGAGAATATCACATGAATTTAGACAACCTTGCTCGAATCGATCTTAATCTATTAGTCATTCTACAAGTATTACTTGAGGAGCAAAGCGTCACTCGGGCTGCCCATCGCTTGCATGTGAGTCAATCTGCTGTCAGTAAAAGCTTAAATCGGTTGCGAGAAACATTAGACGATCCACTGTTTCAACGCACAGCACACGGCTTAAAGCCAACCGCACATGCTGATGCATTAAGACAACAACTGCCGTTGGTATTACAAAACTTGTATCAACTTACGCAACCGCCAACCTTTCATCCGGCGACCAGTAACCGCCAATTTTCATTCTCGATGGTCGAAAGTGCTTATGAAACCTTAATTCCCTATTTTATCGGACCATTATTACAACAGGCACCGTTAATAAAATTAGATTCCTATGTTTGGACCGAAAAATCCATGCAAGACCTACAGCAAGGACAAATAGATTTTGGCATTGCAGGTCGAGATATTCTGCCTCAAACCGACGTCAATATTGACAACGTACCTGAAGGCATTGAATCACAAGTCTTATTTAACGATCATCAAGTTTGCTTAGTGCGTAAAAATCATCCTATTTTACAGGCTGTAAAAGATGGTCGCTGGGATCAAGCTCACTACCTTAACATGTCTCATGTACAGGTAAGATGTGAAGGTAACGATTGGTGGGCACTAGATTACCACTTAGCCAACTTGGGCTTACATCGTAACCTATCGACCACAGTGCCAGATTTTTATGGTGCTGCCAGCGTTTGTGCCAATACCGATTTAATTTTTACCTTGCCCTCTAGCTTTGCTAACCATGCACAAAAACTATATTCGCTGGTGCCCATCCCCTTACCCTTTGAGTTTATGCCTATGGCTTATGTGTTTTTATGGCATGAACGAAATAATCAGGAGCCGGGACATCAATGGTTTCGCAATATTATTTTCAGCAGCGTCGATAAAGCCATCGCGAACCAACATATTAGTAAACACAACGGCTGACATTGAGCCTAAATTGAACTTTTAGCTCGCGCAACACTCAAATAAAACGACTAGATGACAAATAATCCATCAAGCCAACCTGATGGATTATGTAATAGGGTAAACCCTCGGAGATCAGAGGATGTTCAGTTCAATTTACACTCACAAAATAATGCAACGCCTGCAAAAAATGCGACCATTGGCAACATTAACAACGGTTGCCACAGTCTTGATCGGCGGCTTGCTATTATTACCGTTAATATTACCGTTAATATTACCGTTAATATTACCGTTAATATTACCGTTAATATTACCGTTAATATTACTGTTAATAGTACCGTTAATATTACTGTTTGTGTTTGTAGGTTTTATCGGTATGACACTGTTAAGCCGCCAATACATGCGCCAGCATCGTACTGCATCATCCCCCCTTTCAACAGCTAATCCCAAAGATGATATTTATCATGATCATCCAAATATTGAACGAGAAAACTCGAATCAGAAATCTCGTTTGAGTCATGCCAAATCTGCAGGACTATCGTAACTAAAGTTAAAAAATAACAGGTTAGTATTGACTCACCTATTGACCATCATGCAGCCGTTATAACATGACAGCGAAAGTAACCATCACTAAAAGCATTTTATAAACAGTATGCCTAAATCTAGTCTCGATTAACCCTTTGGCATTGTCTGTGTGGGCAATAACTTTCGCTCTCAAACTTAAAACATTAACTAGGTTTAACGTGACATATTATGTCAAAACGTTGCAAGCTGTATATTAAGTCATCGTTACTAATTTATAGGTAACGTCTTTAGACACCCATATTCAGACCAAGCGCATTCAGGAGCTACCATGAAATTTAATCAATCATTCCACACTGCCAATTTGAAAAGTCGATTCTCTGCTATGAACCCCATCTTGGCATTACTGATGTTTTTTAGCATCGCATTAACCACAATTGTGCTATTACCCTTTTTATTGTTACTAGGTTTATTAAGCTTTATTACTTTACAGCTATTAGGTAAAAAAATATTGCAGAGAAACCAGTCACAAGCCCAACAAGGTGATATCTACCAAGACCGCGCTGATGTTCAGCGCGAACAAGCAGCGCCTTACGCAGATATGTTTAGCCGACCTAAATCGAATCAAACTGAACACACTGGTCGCACATTTGAGCATCAGGCAGATTAACTAACCGTTAGATGCATTTAGTGACAACCTTACCGCTTCTAACCATTGCTCCAAATTGGTATTGGCTTTGTTTATCTTAGGATTACCGTCATTAGTAGTCATTCCTGCAAGCTATTAACGATATCTAAGGCGGTAAAACCTTAAATATTCGCCAAAAATATCGGCTTGCTATGTTTATTATTTATGTAAAACATAAATAGCGGCTAAACACTAGTCACCTCTTAGGCATTGAATCGCGCAGATCAAACCCCAATGTCATTAGAAGGCGGGCAAATAGAGTAGCAAACGATGCTGCCACATTTGCCAGTAATATAAGCCAAAAATTCGATACTGAGGAGAAGATAAAATGAACAAGATACTCATTTTAGGCGCAAGCGGACAGATCGGTAACATGGCGACAAAGCAGCTATTAGCAGATGGCCAATCAGTCATAGCATTAGTGCGAGATAAAAATAAATTGGCTGATATCGCCAGCGATAAGAAGCTAGACATCGTTGAAGCGGATTTAGAACAGGACTTTAGCCAAGCATTTAACGATTGCGATCAGGTCATTTTCAGCGCTGGCTCAGGTGGTAAAACAGGTGCAGACAAAACTATGCTCATTGATTTATGGGCGGCCTGTAAAGCCATTGATTACGCAAAAGCGGCTAATGTGTCACATTTCATTATGGTCAGCTCTATCGGCGCTGACGATCCCGACCAAGGCTCAGAACAAATGAAGCCTTACTTAGTTGCCAAACACATGGCCGACGAAGACTTGATCAGCAGTGGGCTTAACTACACTATATTTAGACCGGGTTCATTAACCGATGATCGTGCCACAGGTAAAGTCCAAATCCAACGGCCGAGCAGCAAAGAAAAAATGACCATTCACAGAGAAGATGTTGCTCGCGCACTGACTTACGCTGTAGGAAAGCCACAGCTAGGCGGCAAAGTCTTTGAATTATTTAATGGCAGTAAATCCCTCACTGATGTCCTAAATTAATCCATTCAGTAGGCATTCGCCTAACAACGCCATAAACACTTAAACAACATTAAGGCCAGTACAACGCTGGCCGTTTTTTAGTATTTTTTTCATAGCCTTAGATAAAACAAATCAGCTATATTCCGTGGTTAGGTGCACCACTATTTAGCCCTGAACTTTAAGCCTGAACTTTAAGCCTGAAATGACATTTCATCCATCGCACACTGCTAGATTACCGAACTGGCTGGCGATTATCTAGGTGTGGAAGAGTGACCATTGTGCAAATGATAAAAGCTAATACGCTTGCTGATTTTTGGACAAAAGTGTATTTAAGATATGGCCTGCGGCCACTAACGTCGTGGCGCTTCACCCACACCAGACCAAGAGGAAACCAACGGCAGTTCCCTCTTGGAACTCCCAGCCGCCCCGCAACATTTTCTGAACAGCGAAAAAATTGCCATGGGGATTGATCCAGCTTTTGACTTCGTCTGTAACCGTCTTCGGCCCATCTTGTAATAAAGAATGAAAATGCTAACGCTTCCGATGGTACATCCTGTACCGCGAAAGCTAGCCTGACGTCCTGTCAGGCTCACGCATTCTTTTATAAAGAGTCTTCAACGGCCACAAGTTCAGAGTTGAATTTATCCATTTTCAAGCAAGGTATTTAACGCATTTATGGACAAAAGTGCGTTAGATTCCTAACTCTAGTTCGTGAGTTTCGGATTAAAATTTCTATGGGTAACGTCCAAAGCACGCGCCAAATACCGGAGCTTTGTTTTTGTGAGAGCATTTTTCGGCACGAAAACGAAGTGAAGAGTATTTGGTCGCAGTGACTTTGTTTGTTAACTTTATAGTAGCTCTCGAGAAAAATTTATTACATTTTCACCAAACTGAGTAATTGCTTGCTTCTTGAGAGGGTTTAGCAGCAGCCGAACCTCAATGAGGTCATTTCCAACATCAGCAACCTCATCTTCATCTGCAGAGGTTTCGCAGATGGCAGTCATCTTGGCTTCCATTTCTGTCAGAGCCTCAAGAATAATTTTGGCTTCAGAAGCGGTTAAATCGAGTTGAATACTACTCATGCAAATTTGCCTTCTTTTTTGAACACCCGAGTGGCAATCAATGCCATTTCTTCAAGTAATCCTTTGTATTTATCAACAGGCATATTACACGCCGGTGAAATACAATAGTGATGGGGTTTATCCTGAACCATCTTTAAACCAACCGGAGGCCTAGTGTTAGGAGCGAATCGCCACGCCCAACCTGTCATTGGCGATTCGTTGATCCCAACCTTATCAAAGACGCTAATGCCTTTACCGTTTGCGATAATAACCTTAATACCGTTAATTTCGATTATATCTACGTCTCTAGCGCGTACATTGGCAAGCTTTGGACTTGTGGAATTACCTAGTCGGAAGAGCTCTTCAGGGAGGATGTAAAATTCCATTGGAAACATGATGATGTCCTTTTCATGATTAAGAGTTAACGTTTTAGTATTTATGAGTTGCGCTGTTTGCGACGCATAAATCGCTTGTTGGACTTGGTCGAAGCCACATCCAAGTTAACGGGTAACTTTTTTCTTAACGTAAGATGCTATAGGAATTCGCTTTTTAACGGTAGTGGTATTTTGTACAATCTTTTGGCTAATTTCCCGTTCTGATTACACCTTTTAAGGTGGGTTTTGTTAGCTTTCATCTTTTTCGATTATTGCCTTTCCCTGATGTACCTTGCTAACTCACTTTACTGCATAAATGATTTACATAACTAGCTTTGAAGTGGTCAGAACCAACTACGTTAGTGGCCGTAGGCATTAAAGAATAAACAGGCAAATGATGTTGATCATTCATTACGCCACTTCAAAGATTACCAGCTAAGCGAATACATGACTGGCAGTAATAGCGATAAACTCACCCAAACGATAATCGTTAGTGGGACGCCCACTCGGACAAAATCGGTAAATTTATAGCCGCCAGCATGCATTACCAGTAGGTTAGTCTTATAAGCCATAGGGGTGGCATAACTCATATTGGCACCAAACAGCACCGCAATAACAAAGGGTTCGGGATCAACCTGCAGTTGCTGCGCAATGCTGATAGCAATAGGAGTGCCTATGACTGCAGCAGCATTATTAGACACAATATTGGTCATAATGGCCATTAACAACATCAATCCAGATACAATAACCGCCGGAGAAGCCCCTGCGGTTAACGCGACAAATACTTGTGCTAAATACTCTGCACCACCGGTTTTTAATAATGCCGCCCCCATCGCCAAACTCGCCGCCACAATCAAAATGACCTGAGTGCTTAGCGCCATAGAAGCATGACGCCAGGTTAGGCAGCGTGTGACCAGCATAAGCAGCACACCCCCTACAGCACTTATCGCAATGGGAACATCCCCAAATGCAGACACAAGAATAATTGCCGCCATAATCAGTAAAGCCGTTACCGCTTTATCCGTGTACGGAAGATCTGCGGTGGCATCGAGCACTAATAGCTCACCAGCACGTTTGATTTCGCCTATGGTATCTTGATCTCCCTGCACTAAAAGAACATCACCAATGCGCAAACGGGCCTGTGCTATTTTTTCACGCAGCGTCTCTACTGAGTTTCCCTCTCGATGTATTGCCAGCACCATTAATTGATAACGATCATAAAAGTTAAGCTGCCTCAAGGTCATACCAAGCAAAGGTGAACCTTGCATGACAACTATTTCGGCAATCTGCTGTCCCTCACCGGATAATGGATGCTCTTCATCAACAGGCGTATCTCCAACATAGAGCATGGCATCCAGAGCACTTTCCAGTTCCTTCAAATTTTCCGGAGTGTCATTCACCATTAACCTATCTCCAGCCTGAATTTGCGCATCGGGCAACGGTACAACATAGGTTCCAGTACCCCGCATAATGCGTGATACTTCCAGCAAACCTGAGCTCTTTTCAATCAGTTCGGTCAATGTCTTACCGACTGCAAAACCGTCTTCCAATATAACCAGTTGGGCAGTAAATATTCTTGGGGAGGTATCGCTGAGTATGGCCTTACGAGCAGGCAGTAAGCGTGGCGCAATCAACCATAAATAAACAATAGCAATAGCGGCAACGATTGCTGCCGGTACAAAAAAATCAAACATCTGCAGTCTTCTTAAGCCCATATCTGCAGCAACTGAAACAACTAACAAATTCGTCGAGGTGCCAATACTGGTGCTCATACCGCCCACCAGAGTGGCAAATCCCATTGGCATTAACATCCCCGAAGCTGGCTCTCCGGTTCGCAGCGATACACTGATTAGAATAGGCAGCAGCAATACGACTATCGGTACATTATTGACAAATGCACTCAGAAAAGCGCCAACCAGCAAGGTCAACAACATACTCAATGCGGGGCTCACAAGCCATAAGCGCGCCAGAATTCGGCCAAGAGGTACTAGCGCTCCGGTGCGCACTAAACCATTTCCGGCAATCATTAAGGCACACACAGCCACCAGCGCTTCATGGCCAAAACCATTGAAAAACTGCAACGCCTCAAGATGTTGCCCCTGCGAATTGACGTAAGGAAAAACAGTAAAACCGATGCTCAGCATTGCCAGAATAAACAGACTCGACGTCTCAATGGCAATAGATTCTCTGGTAAATAGAAACAGGGCAAGCAACACAAGCAATAACACAGCCAGTGCATGCGCATCAGGAAGCGGTGGCAAAGTCGTTATATTCATTGCTGGCACCTGTCGTTAACCTTTTCTATTGGTATGAGCATGGTAAGGCTAGGCTTGCTGTGAAGTTTTTCCACTAAGCGCTTCAAAGCAGGTTGAGATATGTTGAATATAGATCAGTTAAATATTAGGCATTGTTTCTAACTAAAGCGAATTGAAGGTACGCGCGACAAACTTATCTGCGGTAAGTCCTTACTGGCTAATAACCCCCCAACGTAAAAACAACCCCAAAGTAAAAAAACCATAATAAAGCAAACGTAATTTACGCGAGTAAGCACTTTGCCTGTTGCAAGGTCGCTAACTCATCTTCCGTTGGATTAAGCGCGATAACACTGTCAATTTGCATCAGTAACGACTGCCAAAGCGGTTCGATAACTTGGCGCTGAATCTCGTTGGCGTGCAAATTAGCTTGTTGTAATAAATACGCTGCTTGTACCACATCGATACGGCCTAAAATGCCGTCGGCTAAGGCGACACTCAGTTCAATCATCGCGGTGACATTACGGCCGTATTTAATCACTTCATGTAAATAGTGTTCAGCAATATTAAGTTGCTGTTGGCTAGCACCATCGTCGTGCAAAATATCACTGCCACAACGTAACATCGCATCTAATTGACCTTGCTCGGCGGCTTCTTGCATCCATTGCTGGCTCGTAGCGATATCAACCTGGCAGCCCTCACCTTGTTCAAGCATCAGCGCCAAATGATATTGTGCATGCGGGTAACCGGTTTGCGCGGCTTTATTTACCCATAAGTAAGCTTGTTCAAATTGTTGGTTTTGATAAAACAGCACCCCAAGGTTTGACATTGCTTCAGCATCTTCTGCATTAGCGGCTAATGTCAGCAATGTTTCGGCTTGATTAATATCCACTTCAAATTGATCACTGCCCACCAGATAAAAGAAACCTAATAAGGCCTGCGCATTAACAATACCTTGTGCTGCAGCTTGCGCAATAAACGCCTCGCCCGTCGCAGGATTTGCCGCACCACTATAGCCATGCAGTAAGCTCACGCCATGCTCAAACAATGCCGCTTGATGATGAACTGATGCAATATGAAACCAATGTGCTGCTTGGGCAAATACATCCGCTGACGTTTGCTCAACCGTGGTTGATATAAGGCTTGGAGTGTTTGATTCTGCTGAATTTGAACTTGACGATGTTGAGCGTGATGATGCTGAATTTGAACTTGAATGTGAACTTGAATTTGCTAAGAGTGAACCGTCTGTGGTTTGTGCCAACGCACGCTCTTGCTCTTGTAGCATTAATCCTTTGGCTTTAAGTGACATCCCCACTAAATACTGTGCTTCGGGGTCATTCTTCATCACTGCGCGATAACATAAGTCGCGGCCAGCATATGAATCAAATGCTTCAAATTGATAGCGCGGAGCAGCACCTTGATGCAGTGAAGGATATAGCTTTGCAATTATTTGCAGAATTTGATGGATCGACTTTTCTGCGATGCTAACAAGCTGAGTTTGGGTTAAATGATATTTTTCAGGATGCGCACCACGATTACCATCACTGCGCAATCGGTGTAACGCCCGCACTGCAGCAACATCAATAACGCGTCGAAGGTTTAGCTGCTCGATACGATCATACAAGTTTGCCGAGGTAAACGTTACATCATGCTGCACCGCTAATTGAGCGGCGAGTTTATGGGTAAAGCTGCGAATGTAAACTAACGCTTGGGTAGGAATATCGCGTACATAGCTTTTAGCTAAACGGTAATCATCGCTCAACTCAACAGAGAAACCATTAATAAACTCAATATCATTTAACAATGGTTTCTCCTTTTAGCATGTTGATTGAATATTTATCCCTCTGCTTTATCGGCATCCGGTGTTTTACGATTAACCATATACAATCTAAATAACGCAATATTAACAAACAAACCTAAGAACGAAAACGTTGCTTCAACCACCAGTTGCAATGGAAAACCAACTTGCATCGCGACTTGTGAAAACATGCCAGCTAATAGAGACAATGGCACGTACAGCATTAATACCGCAATGGTTTTAATCGTTATAGGGCCGCTAAATTTAAAGCTACTCTTAATCGCTTCTAAAGGTGTTAAACGTTCAACCACCACCATAAAGTTCACATAGGCGAGGCGAGAAAACAAGTACAAGCTCACGATTAAGCCAATCAACCATAGTGGGCCAAACGCAGCAAAGATCATCACCGGCGCTAAAATGGCTAAACCAGAAAATACTCCAGCCAGTAATAATGGCGGTACAAAAGGCAAACTAGCCTTTAATATTTGTGCCGGGGCAAGATCATGGCCTTGAGAGCGTAGCTCTAAATACAAAGTTAATGCGGCAATTAAAAACGAAAACACCAACAATAACACCATCATTGCTGCAGCGTGTACTGCACCGAATTGAGGGTTTTCAGCATCAGCCTGTAGCATTTCATTACCTAGCCAAAGTTGAATAGCGACTTGGATTAACAGTAATGGCAGCGTCAGTACGGCAAGCTGACGGATGTGGTTTCGAAAAAAGTTAAATGCTTCAGTCAAAATTGCAAACAATGACATGTGGGTTCCAGTAATCTATTAACAACGAATATTGCGCTTAGGATACCCAAAAAAAATGCATTTTGCACAAGTCTAATGTGTAAAAATCGCGATCATCTGTCGCATTTATGTAAATCAGGGTAAAATGATGCATAAGTTTAGACATTGAGCCACATCAAAGGACACTCATTATGAAATTAGCTTCTGCATTACCGGTACTGTTTACCGTCTTCGTATTCTCAGCGCCAGCATCTGCGGGCTGGTTAGACAACGTTGCTGAAATAACTAAAAAACCAGCAACTGAACAAGCCAAAACCATTGCACTGTCTGAAACAATAGAACAATCTGAAACAACTGAGCAATCAAGTGCTTTAGTGGGTAACGTTATGTCTCAACTTGGCTTATCTCAAACCCAAGCTGAAGGCGGGTTAGGCTCACTACTTAGCTTGGCTCAAACCAATTTAGGTGAAAATGATTTTAGCCAATTAAGCGACAGCATCCCAAATGCGGACGGTCTACTGGCTGCAGTTCCTGCTTTATCATCAGGCAATGGCATGTCAGGATTATTGTCACAAGCAGGTGATTTAGGCTCTGCGTTACAAGGTAGCGCAATGGTATATGATGCTTTTGAAAAGCTTGGTATCTCAAAAGAATATATTACCCCTATGGTTGATATCGCTAAAAACTATCTCCAACAGAGTGGTGGTGACGGTACGGTTGATTTATTAATGAAAGGCTTAGGTTCAGTCTTATAATCATTATTAAGACGGCTTAAAGCTACCCTAACACCCGCGTTAACATTATTTAATCCCAAGCCATTCGCTTGGGATTAGCATTTTTGCTAGCATAAAAATGAATAGTAACATTGGACAGAATAATTATGATCGCCAAACTAAAGCAATTTCTCCAATCGCATACTCAAGAAAGTAGCCCAGAAGAGAAACAG
Organism: Shewanella sp. AC91-MNA-CIBAN-0169; assembly: GCF_040310165.1. Taxonomy (NCBI): domain Bacteria; kingdom Pseudomonadati; phylum Pseudomonadota; class Gammaproteobacteria; order Alteromonadales; family Shewanellaceae; genus Shewanella; species Shewanella sp. AC91-MNA-CIBAN-0169. The sequence continues at coordinate 123,410 of NZ_JBEOPM010000003.1, read as the reverse complement.
AAAAACCTCAACCTGGCCGCGGCAACCCTATTGCAAGAGGTTGTGTACGCCGACGAAAATTTGGCTGCTGCTGAAGCTGCTTTACTGCCCGAAGTGCTCATCAGCACTTTAGGCATTAACCCAGAAGAAGCGATAACCCTTATAGAAGAAGCAAATCAAAGCCGTAAAAATGCCACGTCTCTATTTGAGTTTACCGCCGAAATCAATGCTCAATTTAGTATTGATGACAAACAAAAATTACTGCTGTCAATGTGGCAATTAGCTTATGCCGATGGTGAATTGTCGCAATATGAAGACCAAATTATTCGCCGCACAGCTGATTTACTGCATTTAAAGCACAGTGAACTGATTCAAATGCGCAATATAGCCATGGAAACTCGCTAAATAATAGCCAATTAGCCTTGGCTATTATTGAGTAAATACTTACGCGTAAGATGAGCTTTTTGCCACCACATAAAAGGGGCGATAACCAACACCAATACAATGGCGTAAATCATATTACTGCCAAGCGCGACGCCCAAACCAACACAAAACAAACAACCTGCAATCACTAATGGTAGATACCGCTTGCTGAGTAACTTAGCTGCAGACAACATCGCCAATAAGTAAATAATCACAAACACGCCATTACTCCAAGCGATTAAGTCTTCTAATTCTTGAGTGCTATAAAAGGTCACGATGATCACCACCGCCATAGCCCCCAAAATGGCAAACAAGGCTCTAAAGGGCACACCGTGTGGGTTTAATTTATCAAAATAGCGCGGTAAAATGCCTTCTTTACTGAAGCTCCACAATAAACGCGCGGCACTAGCAGCATACACATTCACGGTTGCTAACCCGCTGGCGATACCTAATACTCCGATGATATACGCGCCATATCCACCCAAAAAGGTGTTTGATAACAAATAATCAAATGCCGATATCATCGCTAAGCCGTCACCCTCGGTTGGTACCATTAGCAATAAAAAAGTACAGGCTAAATAAATAACGCCCACTAATACGGTGCCCATCATCATTGCAGGCAGCAAATCTTTTTCGGGTTGGCGAAAGTCGCTGGCAAGATGTGTCATGGCCTCAATGCCTAGAAAACTCCAAAAACCAATACCCATTGCTAGCATCACCCCACTAAACTGCGGATGACTGCCATGCGCAAAGGTTTGTAGCTGATCGACATTTAACCCGCTGGCACCAAATAATATTGCGACTACCGATACAATCAACAAGGTTAACGCAAACTGTAATTTTGCCGACACCTGAATACCTTTAATATTCAGCAGCAATAACACAGCCACAATCAATAACTCTGCGACTAATTGACCTAGCCCAGAAATCGATATTAATGCTTCTAAAAATTGAAAGGTCATTAAAATTGCAGCAGGTGCACCAATGGGGATCACTAATAAAAAAATCAGCCCAATTGTTCGGCCTGCTGTAGCACCAAATGCTTTTTCAATAAAGTAAGCTGGACCCGCAGCATGTGGGAATCGACTCGCTAACAAACCAAATACTAATGCGACTGGGATAATGGCTACCGTTAATAACAACCATGCTAATAGCGAACCTGAGCCCGCTACCTCTATGGTCATTTGCGGTAAAATAAATACCCCAGTGCCTAGCAATGTGGTGGCCATTAAGCCAGCGCCTTGCCAGCGTCCTATTGTTGCGGTCATTTGATTCATTATCTTATTCTTACTGTGATATATTGCGATATTATAAGGCCAAACAGTAAAACATTCTGCGGGTTAATGAGCTCAAGTTGCTTTGCTAAACCGACAATATGACGGATAAAAGGCAACTTTCCGTCATAATGACAGCATGTAGGTGTGACACACAATTATCGGGATATAAATCATTGGATAAATTTGATAAAGCGATTATAAACGAATTACGCCACAATGCTCGACAGAGTATTTCGTTTATTGCTGAGCAAGTGAATTTATCGCGCAGTGCTGTCACCGAGCGAATTAAGAAATTAGAACAAACGGGGGTTATCCGTGGCTATCAGGTTTTACTGAGTGAGTCGCAAAAACAAGGCGTGTCGGCATACTTTGAAATTCAGCATCGTTGCGCCCGTTGCGCCGAAGTCATCCATATTTTCACCACCATACCGGAAGTGATAACTTGCCAAGGCATTACCGGCGACATGGATTTATTGGTTTATGTGCATGCCAATTCTATGCAACGATTACATGAAATCCGCGAATTTATTGATGCTCAAGCTGACATCGTCAAAATTAAAACCCATGTGGTTATGAGCGAATGGATTAACAATCAAGCCTAAAAAAGCTCTGTATAGACAGAGCTTAATGGTTAAGTATGTTAACTGTAACTAAGCTAATTGCTTACCTATTTCTAACCCTTTACCTCTTAACTCGATGAGCTTCTCGGCTAGCCCAGCCATATCCATTTTAATAATGCCCGCTTTGTGATTCGTTATATCTGCCAACCAAGCGGTAAAAGATTCGTCATCTCGTTGATCATCCCAATGTGCAAACACCTCGTGCGACAAATAGATAACGGCAGCCAGCTTAGATGCAGGCTTAGCATTAAGCGGTGCGCGTTGATGCTCGATCCCTTGCACTAATGAAGGAGTAAATTTCCATGCTTTAGCTAATAGAGCACCAACAGAGGGTGAGTCGAAACCTAATAAGCTCGTTTCAAGCTGTTGCTTATCAGCCCCTTCAGCGACAGCGGCTCTGATTTGTGCTGCGACCGAAGGCTCAACAACGGCAATCAGTAAATCACCAATATTGTGTAAAATTGCGCACGTAAAAGCTTCATCTGGTGCAACGCCACATCGTTTGGCTACTTCTTGTGAATACAGGGCGACCTCAAAAGTCTCACCCCAGAATTGGGCGAGATCAATCCCTTCTGCATTAGGAATTGCACCAATAACCGCAGAAGCAATCACTAACGTCCGCAACGTTTGCATGCCTAATCGAATCACAGCTTCGTCAATAGAACCCACTTCACGACTGCGACCAAAATGAGCTGAATTAGCTAACCTCAATACTCTAGCGCTAATAAGAGGATCTTGAGCCACTTTGGCTGCAATACTCTTTACGGTGGTATTTTCATTATTAACCGCATCTAACAATTCACTAACCGCTTTGGGTAAGCGAGGTAACTCATCAACTCTTTTTAATAATGCAGCAGATTCCATATTCCGAGAGTCCTTGTTATTATTTTTAATACAATAAATAAATCATATTAATAACATTAGCACAACATAAATAAAGCAAGAGAGGATGAGGCTGATATTTGATTGTAGCCTTAACAACTTATTTCGCAGATTTTGGATAAAAATCTGCGCTAAATCTTAGATATAACGCTAACTTGGCGTTACACTAATATTCGTTTATTTATTTGTAATATGAGCCAATATGCAACAACAGACCAGCGCCGATATGAATTTGTTATGGGGTCAATTGATCTTGGAAGAGCTTGCACGCTTAGGGGTTAAGCATGTGTGTATGGCACCAGGTTCTCGCTCAACTCCGCTAACATTGGCCGCTGCTAGTCAAACCCAGCTCACTCGTCATATTCATTTTGACGAGCGTGGTTTAGGGTTTATGGCCCTTGGATTGGCAAAAGCCAGCAATGCGCCAGTCGCCATCATTACCACCTCAGGCACCGCCGTGGCCAATCTTTATCCAGCCATTGTTGAGGCGTGGTTAACCCATGTGCCGCTGATTATTTTATCTGGTGACAGACCACCAGAGCTGATTGATTGTGGTGCGAATCAAGCGATTATTCAGCCCGCTATTTTTGCTCAATATGCTAAACAAGTTAACTTACCAACGCCTGATCTTGGTTATCCGGCTAATGCATTATTGAGTACTATCGATCATGCTGTAGCTAACCAACACCAGCCGGTTCACATAAACTGTATGTACCGTGAGCCGCTATACCCAACAGAATTGGTGACATTGGCTCACGTAAAAAAAACCGCGAGCTTTACAACTGCAACCTATCTTGCACCATTAAACCAGTGGTTTGAAAACACTAAACCACTGACGCGCTATGCTAGCCTAACGACTGCAGAGTTACCCACTACAGACACCTTAATGCGCTTTGTTCACGGTAAAGGCGTGATAGTGGTTGGTACCTTAGCTCCTGAAGATAATCCACAGCAAATCGTCGCGTTAGCACAAAAGCTTGGCTGGCCAGTATTAGTTGATGCACAATCACAGTTGCGTCAGCATCCAGGCGTAATAGGCCACGTTGACCAGTTATTATTAAACCCGAAAGCCAACAAACAACTCGAGCAAGCTGAGCGGATATTAGTCTTTGGTGGGCGTTTTATTTCTAAACGTTTACTTCAATATATTGCCCAACAATCTTGGCATAGCTACTGGCATGTAAGTAAATACGGCGATCGTTTAGACCCGAGCCATCAATCTAAAGAATTTTATCAGGCAAGTGTTCAAGCGGTATGCCAATTACCTTGGCCACGCTCATCACAAGCCAACTGGGCATTACAATTATTACCGCTAAATGAGTCATTGGAGTCCCTGTTTAAACAACAAATCGACAATACAACCTTTGGTGAAGCCCAGGTTGTGCGTGCCATAGCATTGGCTCAAACAGATCAACATATACTGTTTATCGGTAATAGTTTACCTATCAGGCTCTACGATATGTACGCACCAATTGCCACCAATACACCGGCAATTTATACCAACCGAGGGGCATCGGGCATTGATGGATTAATTGCAACCGCTTGTGGCGTAGCCGCAGACAAAAATGCATCTACAACCCTAGTGATGGGCGACCTATCCTGTTTGCATGATTTCAATTCTCTGGCACTGTTAAAACAAATGACTCAACCATTTGTGCTGGTTATTATTAATAATGATGGCGGTAATATTTTTAATCTATTACCTGTACCCAATGAAAGCCTGCGCAATGATTTTTATCGATTAAGCCACGGTTTAGAGTTTGGTTATGGCGCTGCTATGTTTGGTTTAGCCTATCGACAAGCAGATGATATTGAGTCGTTTAATCAAGCGTATCAAGAAGCCTTTGAGTTTAATTGTGCCTCAGTGATTGAAGTCAATGTCAGCCCAACTCAAGCCAGCGACCAAATAGCACAAATCAGTCAATGGGTGAAACAACACTAATGGTAATGATCAGTCGCTTTGGCCAACCACAATTACCAGCATTATTGATGCTGCATGGTTTTTTGGGTAGTAAAGACGACTGGTCTATTTTAATGCCACGTTTAAGCCAATATTTTCATTGTATTTGCATTGATTTACCAGGCCATGGCGCTAACGTAGACACTTTAAACTCACCGGGATTACACCAAACGGCAGAGCTTATTGTGAGTAAAATGCATAGCATGGGTTATATGCAGTTTCATGTATTGGGTTACTCACTCGGCGGACGAATAGCGCTGCATATTGCAGATGATTATGCTGATTCGCTCTTGAGCTTAACGCTCGAATCCGCTCATCCTGGCTTGCAAGATGCTCAGCAACAAGCCGCGCGAGCTAAAAGCGATAGTATCTGGGCGAAAAAACTCCAGCATATGCCCATAGCGGACTTTCTCAGTCTTTGGTATCAACAAGCGGTTTTTAATGACTTGAGTCAATCTCAAAAGCAGCAACTTATTGCAATACGCCGCAGCAATGATCCACAACGCTTAACCAATTGTTACATGACAACGTCTCTTAGTTTGCAGCAAGACTGCCGCACTGTACTTGAGTCGCTAACGTGTCCATGTCATTTTATGTATGGGGTTGATGACAAAAAATTTGCTCAGGTGGCTATAGATTGGCAGGCGACACTGGCAGAGTCTGGTTTAGGCACTTTGCAGTTACATCCTTTGCACGCCGCAGGACATAATATTCACAGCCTGCATCCTCAATTGTTTACCGACACCTTACTGGGGTTATTGTGCTTAGATCCGTTAACGGATCCAAAGGAGTAACAATGTCATCAGATAACTCAACGATAACCAGCTGTACTCTGTATCAATATCAAATTGAGCTCAACCCTAGTTTACCTGTAGGCATACAACGAATTGATTTTCGTAAAGGGTTAGTGCTTGCTATCCAGCTCAATAATCAACAAGTGGCTTGGGTTGAAATTGCCCCATTATCAGGCATCGATATTGATAGCCAACCAATAACAGGGTTTAGCCAAGAGTCGCTTGATGAGGTGACATCACAACTGTTGTCAATATTACCGAGTTTGATCGATCAACCCTTAGCGATTTTAGCCAATATTGCAGAGCAGATGTCGCTGCCATCATTGGCATTCTCATTGAGCTTATTGGATGCAAAACTAACCCATCGATTGCCTGTTCGCATCGAATATCCACAGACTCAGTTAGCTGTGGTGCCATTACTTTACGATGGAATGTCAGCACACGTTATTACTCAAAAGTTACAGACACTGACCAGCATCAACAGCGTAAAAATTAAAGTCGCTCAAACCAGTATGGAAAGCGAAATCCAATTTATTTATCAAGTGCTGGCAATCGCACCTCACGTAACATTACGCTTAGATGCTAATCGTGGTTTTAGTCTTGAACAGGCTATCGACTTTTTAGCGTGTTTACCAAAACACAAAATTGAATACATTGAAGAGCCATGTATTAACCCCAGTGACAATGCCCAAATACACCGGCAATTGGGAATAAAATATGCCTTAGATGAGTCATTGAATTCATCTCAATTTGATCTCGATTTAGCATTACAACAACCCGGTTTAGGCGCATTAATTATCAAACCCATGTTATTGGGTTCGCTGGAAAAATTGCAAAACATGATTAGCCAAGCTCATCTTGCTGGTGTGCGCGGTATAGTAAGTTCAAGCTTAGAAGCTGACCTCGGTATCAGCGACTTACGCATAGTGAGCCAGGCACTAACACCAGATGAACCACCAGGCCTTGATACCTTAAGCGCCTTTAGCAAACCCGTGTTGTTAGTAACCTCTGAGTTTTCTCCGCGGCTAAATCATCAAGTGTTGCAATTACTGACTCACATCGGCCAGCCACAAGACTCAGGCGAGGCTGATATATAATGATGTCACCTTTGCATCAAGCAGCATTAAATCATCCAGATGCTATTGCTATTGAAAGTAGCCATAAAGCCGTCAATCCGAGCATCACTACTGGTAATAAGACTTGCAACAATACTTGCCCCACGACTTGCGTCAGTTATGCTCAGTTAAGTGGTTTAGTTCACTGTGTAGCGCAACAATTGCAATCACAAGGTGTTAAGCATGGCGATATTGTGGCTTGTGTATCACACAATAATATTGACATGATTTGCCTATATTGGGCATGCATTGATGCGGGATGGATATTTTTACCTTTGTCACCTCGATTGGCTGATGTGCAGATTAATCAGCTTATCAAACGCTTTGATCTCCAATGGTTATGGACCGATAACGTCAGCAGAAAAACCGCGATTGAGATTGCCCACTGGCTCGATATTGAACTGCCTCAAAAAGTAGATCAACTAAGCAACCAAGCTGTTGAGGTATCACCACATCAAGCTTCCAATATTATTCTCACATCTGGTTCAAGTGGAACACCCAAAGCTGCGGTACATTGCTTAACTAACCATTTGAGCAGCGCCAAAGGGGCTGCAACGTTTATTGCTTTAGCGCCGTCTGACGCTTGGCTATTATCGTTACCACTGTTTCATATTGGTGGGTTGGCCATTATTCATCGTTGCACTTTGGCTGGAGCCTGCATTGTATTGCGAGATCCCGCATTGACACTGGCCGAACAGCTAACAAGTAGCCATATCACCCATGTGTCATTAGTGCCAACCCAAGCGATACAGATACTCCAGCAACATCCCGCGGCGTTTACCAATGTAAGCGCATTACTGTTGGGCGGCGGAGCCATAGAACCGGCTCTTATTGATGCACTACAACACCTGCACATTAACGCTTACACCAGCTATGGTATGACAGAGATGAGCTCACAAATTACCACCGCTAAAGCCAATTTATTAGGCCATCATGGTTGTCCTTTGCCTTCAAGACAACTGAGGTTAAAAGACGGGGTGATTTGGGTAAAAGGTGAGTGTTTATTTTTAGGCTATTTAACCGACCAGGGGTTAAGCTTGCCATTAGATGATCAAGGTTGGTTTTGTACCCACGACAAAGGACTATTAGATCCAGAGGGACAACTGAGTATTTTAGGCCGCATGGATAACATGTTTATTTGTGGCGGTGAGAACATTCATCCAGAACAACTTGAAGCAGTATTATTAACTCATCCCAATGTCGCGCAAGCGATTGTATTTGCCCTAGACGATACAATTTTTGGCCACTTACCTGCTGCCATTATTGATTATTGTGTCGCAGACAATAGTACTAATGCAATTGAACTCGAGACCGTTAACATGGAGGCTGTTGACTTAAAGACTGTTGATTTAAGAGCCATTGATGTCGACAACATTAACCTGCAGCTGAGTCAGTTAGTTGAATCAACACTGGCGCGTTTCAAGCGGCCTAGACAATTTTTTGGTTGGCCAAAAGACGTCGTCACCAGTGGTTTAAAAGTGCCAAGAAAAAGCATCATCAACGCCATTCAAACCCAGATAGACGCAGCAAAAATAGCACCATAATAATATTGATTGCTCAACAACGCTTAACCATCGGTGGCTTCGGGCTTATTTTATGGCACTAAATTCGCTTATTCGAAATTTGCCTATATACGACATTGACTGGCTCTAGAGTGAATGGGTCTGCATTGGATTGCTCTAAGTTCAACATCAATGAGTGCTGATAAAGCTTCGCAGCCAAATTATCAAATTATCAAATTCCAGCCATAAAAAAACCTGCCGTAGCAGGTTTTAATCTATCAAAATCGAATACGCTGGAGTGTTACTCCATACAAGATTTAAGCTTGTTCATGGCATTCTTTTCTAACTGTCTGATTCGCTCAGCAGAGACTTCATAAGTCGATGCAAGTTCCTGCAAAGTCACTTTAGTATCATCTAACCAACGCGCACGTAATATATGCTGACTACGTTCGTCTAAGGTTTTAATGGCCGATAATAAACGTGTTTGAGAGTCTGCTTCCCAATTGGCGTGCTCAACCTGATCCGCCACATCTGAAGAATGATCTTCTAAATATAATGCTGGGGCAAAATCATGATGATCGTCATCGCTGTCATTGGTTAAGTCGAAGGCCGGATCTTGGGCTGCCATCCGTGATTCCATTTCGGTCACATCAGCTTTCGATACGCCTAAATTCTCTGCAACCATGGTCACTTCAGCGTCACTAAACCAACCTAAACGCTTTTTAGACTTACGAATATTAAAGAATAATTTACGCTGTGCTTTCGTGGTCGCTACTTTCACGATACGCCAGTTTTTCAACACGTATTCATGAATTTCAGCTTTAATCCAATGCACCGCAAAAGACACAAGGCGAACACCAACATCGGGATCGAAGCGTTTAACCGCTTTCATCAAGCCAATGTTACCTTCTTGAATAAGATCTGCCTGTGGTAAACCGTATCCTGAATAACCTTTCGCAACATGCACAACAAAACGAAGATGCGACATAATTAATTGCTTTGCCGCTTGTAGGTCGCCATTTTCTTGTAAACGCTTGGCGATGTCGTACTCTGTATCGGCGTCCAGCATATTGATGCTGGTCACAGACTGGATGTACGCTTCTAGGCTACTAGCATTATGCGGAACCGCCAGCGCCATTGATTGCGTTTGATAAGTCATTCGCTCTCCTACTACATTCAAAAATATATTTCAGCTAACTCGGTACGATGATTCTGTACGATGAATAAGGTCTCTTGGTTCACAACACAAGAGAGCTAACTCGATTTAGCCGATAAACTATCAACTATATGACATCATATGTCAAATAAGGTTCTACTAGATGAACATTTTTACCGCAAGGCTATCGCAATGCAAGTGAACAAACGTTCATTATTAAGGCTTAAGCTTCATTATACGCCTGCAATTATGACGGTTCAATGCTACGTAAGTGTTGTCGTACAGATAAATATGAGCCAAACCAGCCTAAGAATGATGCCAATAACACCAGTTTAATCAACTCTGAAAATGTTAATGACTGGATGGTTAATTCACTGCCATATAATCCCAGTAACTCTGCTAAGGCACCATCGAGATACCACACTAACACATTAATAATGAGCCAAGCCAAAATGCCACCGATGACCCCATACCAAATTCCAGTATATAAAAACGGACGTTGAATAAAGGCTTCGGTTGCACCCACTAGCTTCATTACTTCAATTTCGGTTCGACGGTTCATAATCGCAAGCCGAATGGTATTGCCAATAACTAACACCACCGCAAGAACCAGCAAGGCAGCAATGGCCAACACTGTTTTTTCAAGTAATTTAAGTAATGCCTGCAGACGCTCTAACCATTCAATATCTAAACGACCAAAGTTAACTTCGGATTCACGTTCTAATTTTACCAGTAACTCACGCGCCCCTGTGGGACTAGAATACTTAAGCGAAGGCGTTACCGTAACGACTGCAGGTAGTGGGTTTTCATCTAAATATGACAACGCCTCACCAAAACCAGATAAGCGTTGAAACTCTTCTAATGCTTGATCGCGACTAATATAAGTGACCGATTCAACCTCGCGGAATGCTTTGATACGCGACAACAAACTTTGAATGGATTGCTCACTGCGGCCTTTATTAATAAATAACGAAATTTCAGCGGCACTGTTCCAAGATTGAGTGATGTTTTCAGCATTTTTTACCAGTACCTGCAATGCCGCCGGTAAACTTAAACTCACGCCCAATACTGCCATGGTCATAATGGATGAAACAGGGCTGCGCCAAAGTTCTCCCATACTCGACATGCCTTGTTGCACATGGCGAATAAAAAACATCACAATACGACCGCTTAAAGGTAATTTACTCTGAGTAATATTCACTTTTTTACTCATCGTATTGTCTCCCCACCAGCAGTAGAACGTTCTCCACCGAGCATACGTCCTTCACGCAGAGTAAAAGTGCGATATTTCATGCGCGCAATAAGGCCTAAATCATGGGTGGCAATTAGCACGCTAGTACCCGAGTCATTAAAGGCTTCGAATAAGCGTAAAATATCCATCGATAATTTAGGGTCTAAGTTACCCGTAGGTTCATCGGCCAACAACAGTGGTGGCTTGTTAACAATAGCGCGGGCAATGCCGACTCGTTGTTGTTCACCACCCGACAGCATTATCGGCAAATGCCGTTCTTTGCCATATAAACCCACCATGTCGAGTGCGCCAGCAACACGCTTACGAATTTCGCCATGGGTGAAACCTTCGATCACTAACGGCAAGGCAATATTGTCAAATACGGTTTTATCCATCAACAAGTGATGATTTTGGAAGATCACCCCAATATTGCGACGTAAATAGGGCACATGTTTTGGCCCTACATTGGCAATGTTATGCCCATTAATAGACACCTTACCTGCCGTAGCACGTTCAATAACCGTAATAAGTTTGAGCAAGGTACTTTTACCCGCACCAGAATGGCCGGTTAAAAAAGCCATTTCACCTTGTCGAAGGTGAAAGTTGACATCCATAAGGGCCTTTTGGCCTCCAGCATAGATTTTACTGACCTGCTCAAATTGGATCATAAATTATTGGTCCGTTTTATCCTGGCTAAATAATGCTTCAATAAAGTCATTGGAGTTAAAAGTACGCAAATCATCAATTTGCTCACCGACACCAATATGACGAATAGGAATAGAAAACTTATCGGCAATCGCAAAAATCACCCCACCTTTGGCGGTACCATCTAATTTACTGATGGTAATCCCCGTCACGCCAACCGCCTCTTTAAACAACTGTGCTTGGCTAATAGCATTCTGGCCAGTGCTGGCATCTAACGTTAGCATGACTTCATGGGGCGAATCTGGGTCGAGTTTTTTCATCACTCGCACGACCTTCTTCAACTCTTCCATTAAGTGACTTTTGTTTTGCAAACGTCCTGCTGTATCAGCAATTAATACGTCTACTTTACGTGCTTTAGCGGCTTGCAAGGCATCAAATATGACTGAAGCACTGTCTGCGCCAGTATGTTGGGCCACGACCGGAATATTATTGCGTTGTCCCCACACTTGTAACTGCTCAACGGCTGCTGCGCGGAAGGTATCGCCGGCAGCTAACATGACAGATTTACCTTGGCTTTGGTACTGTTTAGCCAGTTTACCAATCGTGGTGGTTTTACCCACACCATTGACGCCAATCATAAGAATGACAAATGGGCCATTGGCGTTATCGGGAACTAAAGGAATAGCTACCGGATCGAGCATTTTTTGCATTTCTTCACGCATTAAATCATAAAGCGCTTCAGCATCTTTAAGCTGCTTACGAGATGCATGCTCGGTCAGGCTTTTAATTAATTTATTGGTGGTTTCAACACCCACATCAGCGATTAACAATTGCTCTTCGAGTTCTTCAAATAACTCTTCATTAATTTTTTTACCGCGGAATAAGCCAATGAAGCCAGAACCAATATTCTCACTGGTGCGCATTAAGCCACGTTTTAAGCGGGCAAACATACCCTCTTTTTGTGGTTTAGCTTGCGGTTCATCTTGTTGTGCTAACTCAATAGACTCTATTGGTGCTTGTTGCTCGGCAGCCTGTTGTTCTGCTAATTGTTGTTCTGCTAATTGTTGTTCTGCTAATTGTTGTTCTGCTAATTGCTGTTCGACTAGTTCTGCAGCTAAGGCTTCAGTTGCTAACGTTTCTGCTGCAGTACGCTCAGCATCGACACGGGCTTGTTCTGCTCGTTCATTGTCGACACGCTCTTGCTCAAGACGCTTATTTTCTAGATGAAGCTGTTCCAGACGCAGTTGTTCAACACGTTCGGCTTCTAAGCGTTCAGTTTCTAAACGCTGAGTCTCTTGTGCTTGCTTTTGTTGCTCAGCCTGCTCAGCAGCTAGCTTTTCTGCAGCAATAAGCTCAGCATCGATACGGGCTTGTTCTACTCGTTCACTGTCGACACGCTCTTGCTCAAGACGCTTATTTTCTAGATCAAGCTGTTCAAGACGAAGTTGTTCAATACGTTCGGCTTCTAAGCGTTCAGTTTCTAAACGCTGAGTCTCTTGTGCTTGCTTTTGTTGCTCTGCCTGCTCAACGGCTAGCTTTTCTGAAGTTAAAACATCAGCAGCTAACTTATCCGCGGCAATACGCCCAGTGTCGATATGCGCTTGTTCTGCGCGTTCGCTTTCGAGACGTTCTTGCTCAAAACGCTCAACGTCTAGACGCGCTGTTGCTTCAGTTTGCTTTTGCAGCTCAGCTTGTTGGGTTTGGTCAGCAGACTCTGTTGCAACTTCATTTTCCGCATCAATATCGAGTTGTTGCTGTTCTTCAACTTCAGGGACGGGCTTATCTTTACGAAACCAGGAAAAAAAACCTTTCTTTGCCATGTTTGCTACCAGTATTTATATGCTTAAAAATTCAGTTGAAGCCGTTTGTTGCATCTCTAACCAGTAAAATGATGAATACTCACATTTAATCACAAGTTTGATATAAAATAACGGCGGTTCAGATTGTGGCATAGTCTACCACTTTCTATTTTCTTTGTTCAGGCAAAATCACGAGGGTGAGATGGCTAAAAAAAATACCAGCAGCGGTCAGGTGCGGATTATTTCAGGTCAATGGCGATCTCGTAAGCTACCGATCCATGATCTTGAAGGTTTACGCCCAACAACTGATCGCGTCCGCGAGACCTTATTTAATTGGCTTGCCAACGATATCCGTGGTGCCAGAGTACTCGATTGCTTTGCCGGCAGCGGTGCTTTATGCCTTGAAGCTTTATCCCGTTATGCCAGTTTTGCGACCATAATTGAACTGCAAAAAAATGCTGCTCATCAGCTGAAACAAAACCTTGCCACCCTGCAATGTCAAAATGCACAGGTTATTAATGCCGACAGTTTACAAGTGCTTGCTAAAGGCACACCCAGTGGTTTTGATATTGTGTTTATCGATCCACCGTTTCGTAAAGATTTAGTAAACAAAACCATTGAGTTATTGATGCAACATCAATGGTTAAACCCCAATGCACAAATTTATCTCGAAACCGAATCAGAATTAACCTCAGTCAATGTGCCAGCAACCTGGGTTGCCTTAAAAGAAAAAAAGGCAGGTCAAGTATGTTATCGACTGTACCAATATCAGCCGAACAATACCGAATTATCGGCCGATTAAGTTAATGCCTATATCAATACACGATATTATACTAATTGGTAAAACGGCCACTTTGTCGATGTGGTGTTTGGTGGCTTACGGCTTGTTTATTTTCAGCCCTGATGTATCGCTGTTTATTAATACGTTTGCCTTTATCACCGCGGCAATGCACATGCTATTTGTGCTACTCACACGCTTAAAAAATTTCCGAAACTGTATACCTGCGGCACATTATCGGGCGATTTTGCTGTGGGGAGTATTTGCACTATTTGAGCAACATCATTCACAGTACGCTAGCCCGCTTGTTAACCGCAGCAACAAATAATAAAAATGACGATTATCTGAGACATTGACATAAAAAAACCTCGTTATCTAACGAGGTTTTTTAGTTAATAACATCGGCACATTACTTTTTAGGGTAAGGATGCGCGACACCTTTATGACAATCGACACAGGTCTTTCTGTCTTCTGGTGCTTTTTTAAAGTTCATACTGTGCATTCTTACGGCCATTTTCTTCATCGTATCTGGCTGATCTTCATAAATACGAGTGTGGCAATGCCGACAGTTAGCCGAATCATTACCGCGGAAGTATTCTAATGCTAAATCAGCTTGTTCTTTACGGTTTTCATCTAACCATTCTTGCGTCATAAAGCCATCAATGGTCATCAAGCCAATAATGTCTTTAGAAACAATGATTTTTTTAACTAAATAATCAAATGGGCCATGTGGTAAGTGACAATCTTGACATTGTACTGTGACACCTGCTCTACCACCACCATGGGCTGACGCCATAACCTCTTCTCTTAACGAGTGGTCGCGGTGACATGTCATACAAAAAGCATCGCTACTTGTTGCATGTAAAGTTTGTTGTGTTGCGAAATAACCTACGACACCCACAATTACACCAACCACAATAAGGGCAATAATCGAGTACTTCGCGCTTGGTTTAAATAGTGCACGCCAGTTCATTGTTCAATCTCCGTAATAGCAAAAAAGGAATTTCTAATATTTATAAGTCTAGTTTAGGATTATTCGAAATTATAAAATTGATTTTAGTCGCCATTTTGAGAATTGTTTATCTAAAATATGTCTAAAATGCGAGCTAGATCTCGACTTTTGCACATGCCGTACCGAAATAATGATCAATTACTGGATCAGGTCAACGAAGTGGCCAATAAAGATAACGTTGAGTAAAAGAGTGAACTTGTCAGTGTCCAAATTTGTTTTTGATTTTAAATTTGATTTTAAATTTGATTTTAAATTTGATTTTGAATTTAAGTATTTGCCTTCACCCTTCACTAGTGGCTAACAACACTGAAGAGCAAAAATTAACAACAGCGGTGGTAGATAAATGCAGGAGATAACATTTATCTCCTGCCAGATATTAGTGAAACAATTACTCACTGCCCGCTAATTGATTCGGCGTTAGCGCTGACGACTAATGTTGAGTGTGATGCGACTCCATTGCAGGCATCGCATTGTTAGCCACTAATTGCATGCTAGTGATGCTATTAGTGCTAGTAATGCTATTGGCGTCCGTTGACAGATCTTCTTTAACTTCACGATTAACATAAATTGCTGCAAACTATGAGTCACTTAACAGATAATGGTATCTCGATGGTCATTTATAGCTTGATTTACTAGCCTAAAACACTTTCTAACTAAACCAATAATAAAAATAATAAGGTTAATTTGAATGCATAAAACCGCAAGAACACTCCATAAATGGTTGATGCTGTTTCTCGGGCTACAGTTTGTGATTTGGTCAGTAACTGGAACATATATGGTGTTTATGCATATTGACTATATTCATGGGGATTCGCTCATCAGTAACCCCCAAACAAAAATCAATCCCGATAAAATGCAGTATTCATTGGCAAAACTGTTACAAACTTATCCTGAAGCAGAGCAAATAAGTGTCGGTAAACTGATGCAACAAGACGTATACCGCTTCTCTATCCCGACCATAAATACGACCATAAAATCGACTCAGCAAGTACTGCTAAATGCTCAAACAGGTGAACGTTTATCGCCACTTAATCAAACGGCAGCCATAGCATTAGCGCAATATTATTACCTTGGTAATGAGCCCATTACCAAGGTAAGTTTACTGACCGATAACCCACCTTTTGAACTCAGTGCTCGTCACTTACCGGCGTGGCGAATTAATTTCGACCACTTTTCCGCACCATCACTTTATATCTCAGCTGACAGTGGATTATTAGTAGGCAAGCGCCATGCATTTTGGCGTTTATTCGACTGGGTGTTTCGCTTTCATGTGATGGATTATGGCGATGCTGAAGAAATCGATAACCAATTATTATTCTGGATCGCGTTGTTCTCAACTTTAGCTACCGTTAGCGGGTTAATATTAATGTATTTCAGGGTATTACGTCGTACTAAAAACAAACGCAAACCTATGTTCAGCAAGCGTAAACACAGTGGGGTTGCTTAATGTTTTGGGTCAGAAAACTGCATAAATGGGCATCAGTCATTGTAGGGGTTCAGTTACTCCTTTGGTTAATCAGCGGGCTGTATTTTAATCTTATGGATCACAATAAAGCCCAAGGACTTACCCACCTTAACGACACTCACACTGAAGTGGTAATAGAGACTCATCGTTTGCGTGAACCTAGTACTATTCTGGCCGCCTTTAAACCTAGCGTATCGCTTAACATCATTACTTTATTAGATAAACCTTACTACCTATTAACCCATGAAAAAGGCTTATACAATCATCTTAACAATGACTACACCTTGGTTGATGCTTATGACGGTAACCAAGTAATAATTAGTACCACAATGGCGCAACGGTTGGCCAAAGCATCTTACTCTGGAGAGGCTGTAATAAGTTCAACTCTCTTACTCACTCCGCCATTGGACGACTTTCCAAAACAGCGCAATGACACTTGGCAGATAAACTTTGCTGATAACATTGGCACCAGTGTTTATATTGAAGCACAGTCGGGTCGACTCGTCGGCCACAGTGATGAACATACACGTTTAGCCGATATATTTTTTATGCTGCACTTTATGGATTACACCAGTGAAGGCAGCTTTAATAACATCCCTATCAAGATTTTTGCGTTTATAACGTTATGGTTAACCTTTAGTGGATTGATTTGGGTGATTGATATGCTTAAGCGCAACAGGTATCGGCCCAAACTAAAGCGCAAATAATGGCGATTTAAACGTAAGTTGACCCTAAATTAATGAAATGGAATGTGTATCACACGATACTGATCATAAAAGCGTTATCATCATTTTCAGATTAATAAATTTAATCTGTTATTACTTGAAAGATTTTTACTTAAGTAAAGGTCTGTTAAGCTAACCCCTAATAAACGACTTGGTTAAGGCTAAATGAGAGCAAAGCAGTCAAACTATTGGATCATCGTAATCACTTTGTTCGCACTTGTCGGACAGGGGTTGCTGACTAATGACAGTTTGATGGTGCCGATGGCCCATGCAGAAATGGCTCAAACAATGTCCGCTCAAACCGATAAAACAACCAACACCACATCAGCCATGTCACACAAGGCAATGAAGAACTGCCACGATGATATGCAAAATGCCGTCAATGATGTGGGTGAACCTATTGCCACAAAGTTACCGCAAAACAGCTGTTGTAATGGTTCCGGATTTTGCAGCTTGGATTGTAACCACTGTTTAACTATTTCGTTTACCGCCAACCTAATTGATATTCCATTGGCAACGACCAATATTCCCGTTTACTCTGCACCGCTTGCGATGGTTGTTAACCATGTGTCAATCGCTTTCCCTCCCGCGTTCCGCCCTCCTATCGCTTAATTCAATTGATCATTCTTGTGCGTTGAGCACATTCAATATTATTGTTTTTTAGCGTTTATCATCATGCCGGTTATCAGTATTGTCATGATGAATATCGAGGTTATTATGAAAAAATTGCCATTTTTTAATGTGCTATTAAGTGCATTCGTTGGGGTCATCATCCCCGCAGCTCTGACATCAACGGTTGCTTATGGCGCAGAGCACGATCATGCCCAGCATCAGTCGCAAGCCAGTAAAACCTATACCTGCCCGATGCACCCTGAAGTGATCAGCGATAAAGAGGGAACCTGTCCCGTCTGTAATATGTTTCTCGTCGTCAAAGATGAGCAACAAGAGTCCAGTGCTGGCGACACTCAACATCCAATGGCTAACATGCATGGCGCTATTCAAAAAGAACCAAGCCTAGCAGACAAGTTTAATTGATCATTCTTGTGTGTTGAGCACATTCAACATTATTGTTTTTAGCGTTTATCATCATGGCAATCGTCAGTATTGTCATGATGAATATCGAGGTTGTTATGAAAAAATTCCCACTTTCTAGTGTGCTATTAGGCGCGTTTGTTGGGGTAATGATCCCCGCGGCTTTCACATCACCTGTCGCTTATGGCGCAGAGCACGATCATGCCCAGCATCAGTCACAAGCCAGTAAAACCTATACTTGCCCGATGCACCCTGAAGTGATCAGTGATAAAGAGGGAACCTGTCCCATCTGTAATATGTTTCTTGTCGTCAAAGAGGAGGAAGAAGAGTCCACCGTTGACGGCACTCAAGATCCAATGGCAAACATGCAAAGTGCGACTCCTGTAAAACAAAGCCAAGCAGATAAGGTGTTTAGCCAACCTAAACCTACATTAGTGCCGACAGCAAATCAGAGCGATAGCACCAATGTAAAATATGTCTGTCCAATGCATCCACATGTAGTGTCCGATGCTCCTGGTACCTGCCCTATTTGCGGGATGAACCTAGAGAAAGTCACCGTTACCGATGCAAGCCAAGAAATTGTTGTCGGTGTTTCTGGCGGGATGCAACAAGCTTTGGGTATGCGAAGCCATGTAGTTGAAAAAACCAGTTTGTCGCGCCAAGTGAATACCATAGGCACAGTGCAATATAATGAAAATGCGATTGGCCATGTGCATACACGCGCAACCGGATGGATCGAAACGCTCACGGTACATAACGTGGGACAACAGATAAAAAAGGGCCAACTTTTATATGAGCTTTACTCGCCCGAACTCGTCAATGCCCAAGACGACTATTCCCAAGCTCAAGACTACCTTTTGCAAGATAAAAAACGAGGTAGCAGTTTATTACTTAAAGCACGTAAACGCTTAGAGTTGCTTGGCGTCGATACCTCGATAATTGATCGTTTAGAAAAAACCGGTGAAACCATTTTTAAAGTGCCTTTTTATGCCCCACAAGATGGCTTTATCAGTAAGCTAACCGTGCGTGATGGCATGTATATTCAGCCTGGAGATACCTTGTTTGAAATCGTTAATTTAGACAGTGTATGGGTCATTGCTGATGTATTTGAAAATGAACAAAGCTGGCTACAACAAGGCCGTAAAGTCAGTGTTAGCGCGGCAGCACAAGGGCTGTTTGATATTGACTCGACAATTGACTATATCTACCCAGAATTAGACCCTGTCACCCGAGCGATGCGGGTGCGGATCAAGCTTAACAATCATAACGACAAACTCAGGCCTGGCAGTTTAGTGGATGTGACCTTATTTGGCCTGCCTAAGAATAATGTGCTCACGGTACCAACTGAAGCACTGATCCTTACCGGACGTGAAAACCGCGTGGTGGTGCAACGCAGTGATACCAGCTTTGCTTCCGTGCCAGTCAAAATTGGTATGATGGCAGACGGCAGAGCCGAAATTTTAGAGGGCTTGAATGAACATGAAAAAGTGGTTATTTCAGGTCAGTTCTTATTAGATTCAGAAGCCAGTATTCAAGGCAGTTTACAGCGTTTAAGTAATGCTCCAACGACCAAAGAATCAACCACTACCAATGCTCACCAGCACTAAGGAGCACGACAATGTTAGCAAAAATTATCAGTGCTTCAATAAAGCAACGCGTTATGGTGTTGATACTCACGGCCGTTATCGCGTTAGTGGGTTATCAAGCCATGCGCATGACCCCACTGGACGCGCTACCTGATTTATCAGACGTACAAGTTATTGTAAAAACCTCTTACCCAGGCCAGGCACCGCAATTAGTTGAAGACCAAATTACCTATCCATTGTCATCGGCCATGCTGGCCGTGCCAGGAGCCAAAACAGTACGTGGCTTTTCAATGTTTGGTGACTCGTTTGTGTATGTCATTTTTGAAGATGGCACCGATATCTATTGGGCGCGTTCACGGGTGCTTGAATATTTATCGCAAACACAAGACCAACTGCCAGCGGGTGTCACACCCAGTATTGGCCCAGATGCATCGGGAGTGGGTTGGATTTTCCAATATGCCTTAGTCGATCGCAATGGACAGTATGATTTAGCCCAACTGCGTTCATTACAAGATTGGTTTTTAAAACTAGAATTACAAAGTGTTGCCGGAGTATCAGAAGTTGCCACCGTTGGCGGTATGGAACAAACATATCAAGTGGTCGTCGACCCACATAAGCTAGCACTGTATAAAATCGACTTAATGACCATTAAAAACGCCTTAGATAATTCCAATAGCTCGACAGGCGGCTCGGTGATTGAAATGGCCGAAGCAGAATACATGATCACTTCAAGTGGTTATCGCCAAACCATTGCCGACTTTGCTGAAATCCCACTGGGCATTTTATCGGAAACTGGTACGCCGGTATTAATGAAAGACGTTGCCCAACTACGAACCGGCCCAGCGGCGCGTCGTGGTATTGCCGAACTCGATGGTAAAGGCGAAGTTGTCGGCGGTATTGTGGTGATGCGCTATGGTGAAAATGCTCTTGAAACCATTAATAATGTTAAGCAAAAACTCAAAGAGATCAGTAATGGATTACCTGATGGGGTCGAATTAGTCACCACTTATGATCGCTCTGATTTAATCTTACGCTCAGTCGATAACCTTAAGCATAAAGTGCTAGAAGAAATGCTGGTTGTCGGACTTATTTGCCTACTATTTTTACTGCATGCCCGCTCAACGTTAGTCGCGATAATTACCTTACCTATTTCGATTTTAGTCAGCTTTATCGCCATGAATATCATTGGTGTCAATGCCAATATTATGAGCTTAGGCGGCATTGCCATTGCCATAGGAGCGGTGGTTGATGCGTCAATTGTGATGGTCGAAAATACCCATAAACATTTGGAACATTATCGCCAAAAACACGGTAAAGCTCCTGAGGGAGAAGACCATTGGCAACTCGTCAGAGAAGCCTCTATCGAGGTCGGCCCTGCATTATTTTTCAGCTTGTTGATTATCACTTTAAGCTTTACGCCGGTATTTGCCCTTGAAGCGCAAGAAGGGCGTTTATTCCACCCGCTAGCCTTTACCAAAACCTTTGCTATGGCGGCATCTGCCATTTTAGCAATCACCTTAATTCCGGTGTTAATGGGTTATTTTGTCCGCGGAAAAATCCCTGATGAGCGTAAGAACCCCATTAGCCGAGTATTAATTGCCATATACCAACCATTGTTAAAATGGGTACTGCATTTTCCTAAAATCACCATCGGATTAGCCATCATTGTGCTATTCAGTGCTTACTACCCATTAAGCCAAATGGGCTCAGAGTTTATGCCCACCTTAGAAGAAGGTGACCTACTTTATATGCCCACCACGCTACCCAGTGTAAGTGCAGGCAAAGCAGCAGAAATATTGCAACAAACTGACCGACTGATAAAAACAGTACCCGAAGTGAAACGAGTATTTGGCAAAGTGGGCCGGGCCATGACAGCAACAGACCCTGCGCCGCTAACAATGCTAGAAACCACCATAATGCTCAAACCGCCTGGCGAATGGCGTGAAGGCGTAACCTTAGAGAGCATTATTGCTGAACTGCAAAAAACCGTGCGTATACCAGGGATGACCAATGCTTGGGTGCAACCGATTAAAACCCGTATCGATATGCTATCTACCGGCGTGAGAACCCCTGTCGGCATAAAAATATCGGGCGCAAATGTTGAAGAACTACAACGTATTGGTGCAGAAATAGAAGCGGTAGTAAACCAATTACCGGGAACTGAGTCGGCATTTTCACAGCGCAGTAGCGGCGGCCGCTATATTGATATCACACCAGACCTTAAAAATGCTGCACGTTATGGCATGACCTTAAAAGATATCCAAGATGTGGTAAAAATTGCCATTGGCGGCATGACCGTTGGTGAATCAATACAAGGTCAAGAACGCTATCCAATCAATATCCGTTACCCGCGAGAGTTACGTGACAACATCGAGAAGCTCAGAAATTTACCGGTACTGACTAAAACGGGTAAGTACTTACCGTTAAGTTATTTAGCCGAACTGAAAATCACCGATGGTGCCCCCATGCTAGCCAGTGAAAATGGTCGCCTTATCTCGTGGGTGTTTGTCGATCTGAAAGACATTTCTATCGGTGAATATATCGTTGCAGCAGAAAAGGCGCTTAAGCAACAAATTACCCTTCCTCCACGCTACAACTATAGTTTTGCTGGACAATACGAGTATATGCAACGCGTAGACGCCAAAATGAAAATGGTGATCCCATTAATGATCGCGGTGATTTTTATGTTGCTGATGATGACTTTCAATTCAGTAATACAAGCATCGGTGATCATGTTAAGTTTACCTTTCTCATTGGTGGGTAGTGCATGGCTACTTTATGGGCTGGACTTTAATTTTTCAGTTGCCGTATCTGTCGGCATGATTGCCTTAGCTGGGGTTGCCGCAGAGTTTGGCGTGGTGATGCAGGTGTACCTTAATAATAGTATTAAGGCCTATAAAGAAGCCGACAACTACCACAGTAAAGCGGATTTAACGGCTGCATTAGTGGAAGGTGCAGTGATGCGAATTCGCCCTAAAGCCATGACCGTCGCAACCATCTTTTTTGGTTTACTGCCGATCATGTGGGGCAGCGGTACGGGTAATGAAGTGATGCAAAAAATTGCTGCACCTATGGTCGGCGGTATGGTCACGGCGCCGCTACTGTCGCTATTTGTTATCCCAGCAATTTACTTACTCATATACGGCCGCAAGTTGCCCAAGCAATAATTCACTTAAATTTATTTACTTTTTATCTCTATAAATAAAAAATCCCAAACGATTAATCGTTTGGGATTTTTTATGTGCTAATCACAGCGTTATTTACGCTTAAGTGACTCATTAAGTTGGTCGGCTTCATCTTGTTTCTTTTTACGGCAAGCCGCAATATCGTCAGGATGCCCATATTTGCATGGATCGCTGGCTAAAATAGCCCTAGGGACATTCAGTATCATGTAATCTGTGTCATTTTTATTGTCATCTGCATTGCCACTATTACCAATATTGATGATATCGGTACCACGGCATCCCGTGAGTATCACTAAGCTAGATAACAAGCTTAATTGGATTATCCGTTTTTTCATTGTTGTAATATTCCTTGTTTTTGACGCGCAAGCAGCATCATGCGGATAATCCCCCATAGCATAATAATCGCACCGATAATCAACATAATAATAATGATCAAAGGGTTGGCTAACATAGGCAAGAAATCTTGGTCAAACCCTACAAGGATACCGTAGAGCCCAAGACCAAATAATATCGTGCCAGGAAAATCGATCAGTGCCACTAACAACATACTGCGATGAATACTGGCTAATGTGATTTGGGTGTTTTCCGGTGTCATTCACTCATCCTTGGTTAAATACACTAACTCTTACCAATAACTCTTACAATAACTCTTACCAACAACTGATAATAACATTTTACTAACAACTCACTATGACATTACTTAATAATCAAGGTTCAATCGCCACTCTATGTTAAATCGGCACTCTACATTAAACGATACTCTAGCTTCAATCAGCAACACTGCGAATAGAAATAATCAACATTCATTATGTAAAAACATAATTTTCAAATCTATTTATTCTGCAGTAAATAACGCAATAATGGAAAAAACCCCACCTTGTGGATCATTGAGTACAGAAAAACGACCTACGTTAGGAATATCAGTTGCAGGCACACAAACTGAAGCCCCCAAGGTTTGTGCTTTAGTCACTGATAAATCACAGTCATCAACGGCAAAATAGCTCATCCAATGAGCAGGAGTATCGCCCCATTCTGCAGTCATTGCCATCAATCCACCAATGGCTTGTTCCCCCACATACCATTCGGTGTATTCAAAATCAGCTACATCATTAAGCTGAGTTTGATAACCTAATACTCGGCTATAAAACTGTTTCGCCGCAGCGGTATCACGACAAGCAAGCTCAACCCAACACAGGGTATTTGATTCTTGTGATCGCTTAATGCCAATATGGTCTTGACCTTGCCACAATGCAAAACGACAGCCTTCTGGATCTGTGCATAGCGCCATTCGGCCAGCATCTCCGACAGAATGAGGCCCTGCAATAATCTCACCTCCAGCTTGAGTCACAGCCTTAGAGGTAGCATCAACATCATCGACCGCAAAATAAATTGTCCAATGAGTCGGTAAGGCTTCCATTTCTGCTGGCATTGGGTACATTGCCGCAATGTCATCACCATCGATTTGCAGCATAGTATAATGCCCTTCTGGCATAGGCATATCATCTGCTCCCCAGCCAAATAGCGCCTGATAAAATGCTTTACCTGCCGCCCAATCATGAGTTGCTAATTCAATCCAGCAAGGCTGTCCTTGTTGATACTGTTGTACCTTCATTATCCTAATCCTTTATAAAATAGTTGCCTTGATATAGCCAACATGAAACTTGTCTCATAAGTTAAGTCGATATCAGCAGAAAAGCAAAAAGCCTTCAAACGAAGGCTTTTTGGCTAAAAGTTGTTTCACCGGAATTTGTGCGTCTATTTAAACACCGGCAATATATCGGCCATGGCCAGCAAATGACATGTGGCAGTGATAACTCCAAACAACACCACAATAGCAATTAACGGGGTTCCACCAGGGACTTTAAATCCCTTTGAGTCAGGATATTGTTGTCTTACTTTATAGGCTAATAACGCTGGTACAATAACAGCCCAAATAGTGGCAGCTAGCGCAGCAAAACCAATCGCTAAAATAAATCCATTCGGAAATAACAAACCAAGGATTGTTGGTGGCACAAACGTGACCGTTGCCGTTTTAATTCGTCCTGATCGCGAGTCGTCAAACCCAAATAAATCAGCAAGGTAATCGAACAAGCCTAGTGTCACACCTAAAAATGATGAGGCGACGGCAAGATTAGCAAATAGGGTTAACATGTTATCCAGCCATTGGCTGGCAATAACCCCAGACAACGCACCCACTAACACACCTATATTGCCACCTTGAGCAATAATATCGGCAAACTGGCTTCGTTGAATATTACCCATCGTTGCCACTAACCAACATATATAAATCACCAATGCGATAGTGGTTCCGGTAATAATCGCCTTAACGATGGTTTTGGCATCTTTACCATAATATTTGACTAAACTTGGCACATTACCGTGATAACCAAAACTGGCCAATCCAAAAGGGATAGCGGCAAGTAAATAAGGCAGGTAACGCGATTCACCATCAGGCGATACTAGCTTTATGGTATCAATGTCGATTAGTAAGTTACCGATAGCCAAAAAGAAAGTAATCACCATGCCACCAAGCATGATTGTGGTGATACGGTCGACCGCTTTAGTACTAATAAATACCACCAAAGCCAAGACTACCGCAAACACCAATCCGGCCACACTCTGGGGTAGGCTCACGCCCAATGCAGACAGACTGTGATTCACAATCGAACCACCACCACTGATATAAGCATAGGTTAAAATATATAACACAAACGCAATCGAAACGCCGTTAATCACCCGCCAGAACTGCCCAAGAGTCACCCGAGTTAAGGTGTCAAAACTGTCGCCTGGTTCAAAATGCAAATTGGCTTCTAATAACAATAAACCCGACATTAGCATGCAAAACCAAACGCCGAGCAACATCGCGATAGAATAGCCAAACCACATTCCAGCACCAACAACGGGTAACGAAAACATGCCCGCACCCACAGTGGTTCCGGCAATAATCATCGCCCCACCCAATACAGATTTACCGCTGGTACGATGCTTGGCAGCATTCATATGATTAGCCATTATTGTCCGTGCTCCGCTTCCACACTATCAACAATGGTTTGTCTTACTAAAGAGCTGAGTAATTTATTAGCGTTATCACGAATTCTGATCACTTCAGCACGATGTTCGTCGCTGCATAAATAACCCAATTCTTTCAGTTTCACACTCAGGGTATTATATAATTTTTTGTCATAAAATTCTGGTGCGGTAATGCCATGCAGCGCGCCTAATCGTTGGGCTAACAAATGGCTATCGCGTTCCAGTTCTGAGCGCTCAAGATCAGGTTTTATTGCGAGTAAATTGAAGATAATCGCATAACGTTGCAACGTTTCACTGATAGTTTCAGCAAGCAGTAACACTTGGGTAATATGACGAGGCGTTATCTCAAACTGATCGCTACCGGTCAGTAAACCTTGTTCAACCATGAAATCTAAAATGCTATCCACATGTTGAGGCACATCATCAATGCTCATAAATAGCTCAGCTTTAAGTAATGGATAAAAGTCCATTACAATGCCATGAATTCGCTGGCGATCGCACACGTCATAATGCACTAAACAACTGGCAATTAATGACGGCAACGCCATCAAATGAATAATATTATTACGGTAATAACTCATGGTGATGGCAATTTTTTCATCAACTGAAATAATTTCACCAATAAGGTCTTTGGTACTAACAAACTTATTTAACGACAGACAGTGATCAATAATTGACTTGCCATTACCTTCGGCCACAGAGGTGTAATCGGTATAAGGCACTGTTTTAAGTAAGGCTAAATACAAATCAAGCTGACGTTCTAACTGGCTTCTTTCTAACGCATTTTGCTCTGACGCTAATAACACTAAACTAGTCAATGTTACTGAACTGGCTGCGGCCGCTCCATTGATATTAGTCATTACGCGGTTAGCTAACAAATTAACTGAGGGCGTAAACCAAGATGGTTTCTGGTCAGGATCTTTAGCTAGCTCATCACGCCACTCTGGCGCCTGCTGATTTAAGAACTGTTGTAAATTAATCGGCTCACCAAAATTCACATAACCTTGGCCAAAATTGCCTAACTTACGAATAGCACCAAATACCTGCCATACAGATTCTTTTTTCTTTTTCTTACCGCTTAATTCTTTGTGGTACGTCGCCACTTCCATCACATGGTCATAACCTAAATACACGGGTACTAAGGTTACTGGGCGCTCTATCCCACGTAGCACACTGTTAATTGTCATAGCCAACATACCGGTTTTAGGCGCTAGCAAACGTCCTGTACGCGAACGACCTCCTTCAGTGAAATACTCGACCGCATAACCCTTAGCAAATAACTGATCTAAATATTCACGAAATACTGCGGTATAAAGTTTATTACCATTAAAACTACGACGGATAAAGAATGCCCCACCACGGCGGAACATCGGCCCTGCTGGCCAAAAATTAAGGTTAATACCGGCAGCAATGTGCGGCGGAACCATGCCCTGATAATACAAAATATACGACAGTAGCAAGTAATCCATATGGCTACGATGGCAAGGAACGTAAACAATTTCATGACCATCATGATGTAACTGTCTTACTTGCTCGGCACCTTTGATATTGATGCCACTGTATAATTTGTTCCATAACCAAGTCAGGAAACGTTCGGCAATACGCACCAAACTATCAGAATAGTCGGCGGCAATTTCATCAAGGTATTCAATGGCGGTTTCACGCGCTTTCTCGACTGTTACTTTCTTATTTGCAGACTCTTCTTCAATGGCTTTTTTGATAGATTCTGATTTTAATAAAGAGGCAAACAACGCTTGTCGATTCGGTAATTGTGGCCCCGTCATCACTTTGCGTTGACGGCGGAAATGCACACGGGCGACTCGGGTTAATTTGTGAGCAATTCTTTTATCAGTACCATGTTCATCGGCCATATGACGAAGCGATAATGCATTAGAAAACTGGACGAAATTATGGCGTCCTAAAAATAAAATCATTAACCATTTACGTAACCACGTAGGGTTTTCACGTTCAAATACAGCAGCTTTCATGCTGTCTTCTTCTTTACCTGGGGTACGTCCCCAATAAAGGCAAACAGGAACCAACTGTATATCTAATTCAGGGCTCTCGCTATGAAGTGACAATAAACTGGTAAAATAATTAAGGAATTTGTCACCACTTTCACGTTTACCAAATAGTGGTTTGCGGCCCTCTAAACAGACCACACGAGGCACGGTTAAGCCATCAAGCTGTAATGGCTCATAAGGACTGGGCAGACCAAAGCCCTCGGTGATTTCGCTCAACGCGGCAATATCGCTAATAGATTCCGTTTTCATTAAATAAACCAAAGGTTTAGTTGGATCTATATTGAGGTCATCAAAAGGATCGTGAGGGACCACAATGGTCTGTACCATCCACTTTTGAATCCACCTTAATGCTCGTAAAAATATTGAATCTGGTTTTGACATGGTTATTTTCGCAACATAAGCCACTGTAATATTGTCGTATAGGATACCAGAAACCACCCTGCTTACACTATCAGACCGATCTATCTTTACGTTTAAGCTCTCACTATCAGAAATAACATAAGACAGAACATTAGTAATAGTTAATTAAAACATATTGTTGAGTGATACTTAATCAACAAAATACAAAAAATAGTTGGTTAATACTTGCGCGAACACAAACACTGTATATAATGACAGTCACTGTATAAAAAGACAGGAATCATCATGAGACCGTTAACGCCGCGCCAAGCAGAAATTTTAGACTTAATTAAAAACAATATCGCCGAAACAGGTATGCCACCCACTCGTGCTGAAATTGCGAATCGTCTTGGCTTTAAAAGTGCTAATGCCGCCGAAGAGCATTTAAAAGCATTAGCCAAAAAAGGCTTTATCGAGATCATGCCTGGTACCTCAAGAGGCATTCGTTTACCTCATGAAGAACAGGTTGAAACCGGTCTGCCACTCATTGGACAGGTTGCTGCTGGTGAACCTATTTTGGCCCAAGAGCATGTAGAACAATACTATCAAGTCGATCCAAACATGTTTAAGCCCGCCGCAGATTTTTTATTGCGAGTGCGTGGTGACAGCATGAAAAACATTGGCATTTTAGAAGGTGACTTACTCGCTGTACATAAAATGCAGCAAGCACGTAATGGCCAGGTTGTTGTGGCACGTGTTGATGATGACGTCACCGTAAAACGATTTGAACAAAAAGGTAATGTGATTTATCTGCATGCCGAAAATGAAGATTACAATCCGATAAAAGTAGATTTAAGTTGCCAAAGCCTAACCATCGAAGGGCTTGCCGTTGGCGTTATCCGTAATGGAGATTGGTTATGAACAAACTAATGGGCATCGCGCCACGCCACCCGGGCTTATGGGTAGATTTAACTGAAACAGAACTGCATGGCACCCAAACCATTCAAACATTACAAACTGTCACCCAAGGTGAAGCTGAACTGAGCCAATTGTGCAGCCAGTTGGCAATATTGAGCCAGCAAGGCAGATGGATTGTATTAATTAGCCCGCCCCATATTGGCTATAAACATATGCTGGCAAGTGCTGGTGTAAGAATGGATCGCATTTTACTGGTGCACACCAAAGATGAAGTCGAAACATTATGGGCCATGGAGAAAGCGCTCACTAGCGGTACATCGAGCGCAGTAGTAACTTGGACAAGCTCACTTGATGCTCGCGATAGTCGCCGTTTAGAAATTGTCGCCAAAAGTGCACGTGCATTAGGGGTGGTAATTGAAGATGTGAATGCTCACTTACCTCACAAACATCAACTTGTTAGCCCTACTTTAACAAATGGAACAAGTAATTTTTGCTCATTTCACTAAGCACGAACCCTTCATTACCAAGCCCTGTATTGAATTCAGGGTTTTTTTTCATCTTTTTTCAGCCTATTAGCCAACAAAGTGATCTTGATCAATGTTTAATCTACAAGTAATGTGGTTAACAAGGATGAAACATTTTTTATCTTTAATTGGACGTGAATGGCAGTAATCAAGATTACTTTCAGACAAATGAGCCAAATCAAAATTGATAAGTTCAGTAGTAGGTACAAGCGTGGTGCACAGCTAACAATAAAACCGTAGACCGTATGTTTACAGCCACCAAAGTACTTTGAGGTCATCAAACTTTTTTCGGGAACCGAAGAGTTTGCATAGAGCAGAGAATTACTGTGTGACTCTTCTTTGTAGTTGCTATTTGCAATTAGCAGAGGAGTAGTCTTGTGAAGCAATGGTTGTATTGTTTACTGGTGGTGTTTGTAGCACTTCCGCTTGGGGCATCAGAAATGCCCCTCAACATGACTCAAGGCGTGACAGATATCAGTGGCAAGGTTTATGACCTCCACATGACGATTCTTTACATCTGTTGTGCAATTGGGTTAGTGGTGTTTGGGATCATGATTTACTCAATGATTTATCACCGCAAATCAAAAGGCGCTGTCGCGGCCAATTTTCACGAAAGTACCAAAGTGGAAATTGCTTGGACCGTCATCCCTTTCATCATCTTAATCGGCATGGCTATTCCAGCCACCAAAACCTTGATTGCTATGGAAGATCCCAGTGATGCTGATCTCACCATAAAAATTACCGGGTCGCAGTGGAAGTGGCATTACAGCTATTTTGATAAAGACATCGAATTTTACAGCACATTATCCACTCCCAGAGCACAAATTGATGGCAGTGAGGCCAAAGGCGAGCATTACCTCCTTGAAGTCGATAAGCCATTAGTACTGCCTATTAACCAAAAAGTGCGCTTCTTGATGACATCAGATGATGTTATCCATTCATGGTGGGTGCCCGCGTTTGCCGTTAAAAAAGATGCCAATCCAGGCTTTATCAACGAAGCCTGGACCCGCATAGATAAACCCGGTATTTATCGCGGCCAATGTGCCGAGCTATGCGGTAAAGACCATGGTTTCATGCCGATTGTGGTGCAAGCATTATCGGAAGCAGATTTTGATAATTGGTTAGTGGAACAAAAACAACTAGCAAGCAATGCGGCCGCAGCTGCTGAGGCGTCAATGTCTCAAACCTTGTCTATTGAGGAGCTAACCTCACAAGGTGAGCAAATCTATATTGCTAGGTGCGCTGCTTGTCATCAACCCAATGGTGCGGGTCTTCCTGGTGTATTCCCATCATTAATTGGCAGCCCTATCATAAAAGGCCCTGTTAACGATCATCTGAATATCGTCTTAAACGGTAAACCAGGTACTGCAATGCAAGCCTTTGCAAAGCAACTTAGCGCCCTAGAAATTGCCGCAGTAATTACCTTTGAGCGTAATGCGTGGGGCAATAATAGCGGTGATGTAGTTCAAGCTGCTGATATAGGCAACTTTTTAGGCAGTAACGAGGCAAGCACCGAACCAAGTAAAGCAGTAACCGATGCAGCAAGTACTATTGCAGCCAAGACAACTGACATTACCGATGCGGTTACCGACAAAGCCAATCAAGCTGTCGAAGCCGTAGCAGAAGCTGTTGTACCAGAGGATCTGCCCACGTTAACCTTGGAGCAATTAATTGCTGAAGGTGAGCAGGTTTATGCTACGACATGTGCTGCATGTCACCAAGCCACTGGCGCTGGTTTACCAGGCGCTTTCCCTTCACTTATTGGCAGCCCTGTTGTTACTGGACCGGTTAGCGGACATATCGATATCGTTATGCACGGAAAACCAGGTACCGCAATGCAGGCATTTAGTAGTCAACTTAGCCCGCAAAAGATGGCGGCTGTGATTACTTATGAGCGCAATGCGTGGGGCAATAATTCTGGCGAAGCGGTGCAACCTGCCGATGTCGCTAGCCATGGACAGTAGGGGAAAACAATGAGCACAACAACGCACGATACACTGGCTACCGCTCATGATGATCATCATCACGGCGCTCCGAAGGGGCTAATGCGCTGGCTACTCACCACTAACCATAAAGATATCGGCTCGCTGTATTTATGGTTTAGTTTCATTATGTTTCTTACTGGCGGTGCGATGGCAATGGTGATTCGAGCTGAATTATTTCAGCCTGGATTACAGCTAGTAGAACCTAACTTTTTTAATCAGATGACCACAGTTCATGGCCTCATCATGGTGTTTGGGGCGGTGATGCCCGCTTTTACCGGGTTAGCAAACTGGTTAATTCCAATGATGATTGGTGCCCCAGATATGGCACTACCGCGAATGAACAACTGGAGTTTTTGGATTTTACCCTTCGCCTTTACCATTTTATTAGGTTCACTCTTTATGGAAGGCGGCGGCCCTAACTTTGGCTGGACATTCTATGCTCCGCTCTCAACCACCTATAGTCCTGACAGTACCGCCCTATTTGTTTTCTCCATTCACATAATGGGAATAAGTTCGATAATGGGCGCAATTAACGTCATTGTAACCATTGTAAACTTGCGAGCTCCTGGCATGACCTGGATGAAGTTACCTTTGTTTGTGTGGACTTGGCTCATTACCGCATTTTTACTGATTGCGGTAATGCCGGTGCTCGCAGGTGCGGTCACCATGGTATTAACCGATAAGTTTTTTGGTACTAGCTTTTTTGATGCTGCAGGTGGTGGCGATCCGGTGATGTTCCAGCATATTTTCTGGTTCTTTGGTCATCCTGAAGTTTACATCATGATTTTACCGTCCTTCGGTATTATCTCCGCGATAGTACCAACCTTTAGCCGTAAAAAGCTGTTTGGTTACTCCTCGATGGTTTACGCCACTGCCAGTATTGCCATTCTGTCATTTTTGGTATGGGCACATCACATGTTTACCACGGGTATGCCCGTTTTTGCCGAATTATTTTTCATGTATTGCACCATGTTGATTGCCATTCCAACCGGGGTGAAAGTGTTTAATTGGGTCGCCACTATGTGGCGCGGTTCAATGACATTTGAAACTCCAATGCTGTTTGCAGTGGCATTTATCATCCTGTTTACCATTGGTGGCTTTTCGGGCTTGATGTTGGCAATTACCCCTGCTGATTTCCAATACCACGACACTTACTTTGTCGTGGCTCACTTCCATTATGTACTGGTGACTGGGGCGATATTCTCCATTATGGCGGCGGCTTACTATTGGCTGCCTAAATGGACCGGCCATATGTATAACGAAACTTTAGGTAAGTGGCACTTTTGGTGTTCGGTAATATCCGTCAACGTGTTGTTTTTCCCAATGCACTTTCTAGGCTTAGCGGGTATGCCGCGCCGGGTCCCCGACTACGCGGTACAGTTTGCCGATGTGAATCAAATTGTGTCGATTGGTGGCTTTGCATTTGGTTTATCTCAGCTAATTTTCCTTGTTGTAGTTCTCAAATGTATCAAGGGTGGCAAACCCGCTGGAGATAATCCTTGGGAAGCAGCCGAAGGCTTGGAATGGTCGATTGCCAGCCCTGCGCCATATCACTCGTTTACCACTCCACCGGAGATTAAATGAGATGACACAGCCAACAAAATCAAATCGTAAGCTATTAATCATCCTGATTGCCGGGTCAATTGGTATGTTTGGGTTTGGTTTTGCGCTGGTACCGCTTTATGACGTGCTCTGCGATACATTGGGGATTAATGGCAAACCCCAAAATAGCGCCAGTAGTTATGAAGCGGTGGTGGTTGATAAAAACCGGACCGTAACCATTGAATTTGTGACTCAAGTTCAATCAGGTATGCCATGGGAATTTAGCCCTAAAGTTAACCAAATAAGCGTACATCCTGGGGAGCTCACTCACGCACAATTTTTGGTTAAAAACCTATCGACACGTGACACGGTAGGCCAAGCAATACCTTCGGTGTCGCCAGGGCAAGGGGCGGCATACTTCAATAAAACGGAATGTTTTTGCTTTAATCAACAACCTTTGGCTGCAGCAGCAACAGCAGAACTACCACTGATTTTTTACGTGGACCCTGATTTACCAGCGTCCATTAACACATTGACTCTCTCTTATACCCTTTATGACATCACCGATAGACAGGCGATCGTCATAGAGCAAGGAGCAGCAAAATGACAACAAAGTATCAAACTTATTATGTGCCAACCCAAAGTGCTTGGCCAATAATCGGTGCTATCGGTTTATTTTTAATTGCGTTTGGCGCAGGTAATTATGTACAACAATTAACCACTGAAAAAACCTCTGGCGGTTATATTTTAATAACCGGCTTGGCCGTGATTATCTTTATGATTTTTGGCTGGTTTAAGACCGTTATTGATGAATCCATGGCTGGACTGTATTCACCGCAAATGGATCGTTCATTTAGGCAGGGAATGAGTTGGTTTATTTTTTCAGAGATTATGTTTTTTGGGGCATTTTTCGGCGCGCTATTTTATGCCCGAATGATTTCAGTACCTTGGCTTGGTGGCGCATCTAACAATGCCATGACCCATGAAGTGTTGTGGCCTGCATTTGAAGCTATGTGGCCATTGGTTAAAACACCTGATGGCACTGCAACAGAAGCCATGCCATGGACGGGTTTGCCGTTAATTAACACTATTATACTGCTAACCTCGTCGGTTACCTTGCACTTTGCTCATACCAATCTCGAAAAAGCCAATCGTAAACCTTTGATAATCTGGTTAGCGTTGACGGTAATTCTGGGTATTGCGTTTCTCAGTTTACAGGTTGAAGAATATAGCCATGCCTACCAAGAGATGGGACTTACGCTCTCTTCTGGTGTCTACGGCAACACCTTCTTTTTGTTAACCGGTTTTCACGGCATGCACGTAACGATTGGCACCCTGTTCTTGATTATTTTATTACTCAGAATTGTAAAGGGCCACTTTAGCCCCGACAAGCATTTCGCTTTTCAAGCTGGGAGTTGGTATTGGCACTTCGTTGATGTGGTGTGGTTATGTTTATTCATTTTCGTATACGTACTATAAAACCACGTATTAACGACTAATAAGGTCTGGGGTTAGGTTGAATGTAACCAAGCCCCAAAGCCACCAGCAATACCATTATAACGACAACAGAAAACAATACGCGCCGGCCGAGAAAACGACTCATTGATTGTTGATGCTCGCCCTTAACCATAATAAATAAGGCCCTACCTAAGTTAAATAATATGAATACAAGCAACGAGACTAAAACTAACTTAACGATGAAAGGTGTTGTCACAGGCAATCCTTTTAAAAGCGTGGGGGTGTCTCGCGTATTATTCGTAATCATTACTTTGGTCGTGTTTAGCTTGTTGGTCAAGTTAGGATTATGGCAGTTATCACGAGCAACCTTTAAACAAGAGTGGCAAAGCACACTACTTCAGCGTCAACAGCAACAAGCTGTCACTTATGAGGAAATGTTGGCAATAGTTGAATTGTCAGCAGCATCAACAAGCTCTCAGCCGGAGACGAAATTACTCACGGGTTACCGTCTATCGATATCAGCTAAACCAATTAACAACATGATGCTGTTATTAGACAATCAAGTGTATCAAGGCCAGGTGGGATATTTAGCGTATCAAATTTTTGAAATAACCCCTGAACAACCTTGGATATTGGTCGAGTTAGGCTTTGTACCTGCAAACAAGGACCGCCGAATTTTACCTGAACTAACCCCGTTAAAAACAAATTACTACACGCTGGTTGGCCGAGTTTATCAAAAACAACCCAACCCATTAAGTGACCGACTCGATGCAGAGCAATTAACCGATACTCATGCTCCAGTACGTTTTCAAAATATCAATATACCCGCACTCACTGACATGCTTGGCCATACGCTGACGCCTGTGGTGCTGCAACCCGACAATGTTCCAAATTATCACCTGCCTCAACCTTGGATACCCATTCCATTGTCGGCACAAAAACATCAAGGGTATGCCTTGCAATGGTTCACCATGGCAGCAGTATTTTTAGGACTAATGAGTTGGATAGCATTTCGACAATTTCGACGCTAAGCACCGTCGTTCATAATTAACTTAACAATAATATCAAATGATAAAGAGGAGATGGAATGAACTCCCTACCGAAAAAAAGCAATAAAGCACTACTGGTCTTACTGCTGGTATTTATTTTACCGGTTGCCTTAGCCAAATTAGTGTTAAGCCTAGAGCTGTATAACGGAGCAGCAACCAACAAAGGGGCGCTGATCGCTCCCGACATAAACTACACCAACTTAGCCATGGAAAACCCTAAACCTCATGCATGGCAAGTACTGTTTTTTCTACCCGAAACCTGCAATGAGCAATGCCAAGAACGGCTGTACATTTTACACCAAAGCTATATTGCCCTGGGCAAAGATAGGGATCGTGTGACCCCAATCATTGTAGTAAACAGCCACAGTGACACCAAAATTCTCAAGCAATTAAATATCTCATTTGACCAAGCAAACGCCAATGACGCACTTGCTGCACTACTGACCAATCAACAGCTTATTATTGTCGACCCTCTCGGTAGCTTAGTCATGCAATATGACAACGTAATAGGTCACGACGCCAATATTGCTCAGGGCAAAGCCATGATTGCTGATTTACGCAAAATGCTTAAGTTGTCGAGGGTTGGCTAATGGCAATACAGCGATTAATCAAATTCACTTTAGTGTTTACCTTGGCCGTTATTTTAATGGGCGCCTATACACGTCTGTCTGATGCTGGATTAGGTTGTCCTGACTGGCCAGGCTGTTACGGCCATTTAGCGGTGCCGAGTGCAAGCCATGATTTAGCCAATATTGAAAGTCGATTTCCTGATGCTCAAATTGAGCCAGAAAAAGCCTGGCTTGAAATGATCCATCGCTATATCGCAGGTACTTTAGGGTTAATGGTTTTAGCCATTCTAATTATGTGCCTTAAACAGCCGCAAGCACCCAAAAAACTGCCCGTTTTTATTGCGGTACTCATTGTGTTTCAAGCCGCATTGGGAATGTGGACTGTCACCATGAAATTAATGCCTGTTGTAGTAATGGCGCACCTTATAGGCGGTTTTAGTTTATTCGCCTTGTTACTGCTGTTATATCTGCGGCTTAAACCATTAAGGATCCCCGGAGGTGATACCTATGCGCGTAAGCTCATTCCGTTAGCACTAGTCAGTTTTGGTGTATTAGTCATTCAAATTATACTCGGTGGCTGGACCTCATCAAATTACGCCGCGCTTGCCTGTACCACCCTGCCCATATGTGAAGGTAATTGGGTCGATAATTTACGTTTAGCCGATGCTTTTTCACCATTCCAAGGCGATCATCCCAGTTTTGAATTTGGCGTTTTAGACTATTCCACCCGCATGACCATTCATGTCAGCCATCGAATTTGGGCAGTGGTAACCGCCATAACGCTAATCGTACTTGCACTCAAATTACGCTATGCACAATCACATATAATGCGTAACAGTGGTTACTTATTAGTGTTACTGGTCATCGCTCAAGTCGGACTGGGTATTAGTAATGTGGTGATGAATTTACCTTTAGGCATCGCAGTATCACACAATGGAGGCGCAGCCTTATTGCTGCTTACCTTAGTCTTTATTAATTACGCCCTGTTGCGTAAAGCATAAGTGAGGATCAACCATGACAAAACCTCTTACTATTAGTCAGGTTCAACCTAAGATAACTCTACAATGGCGCGCCTATTTTGAAATGACCAAACCCAAAGTCGTAGCACTTATGCTGCTTACAGTGTTGGTCGGCATGTGTTTATCTGTGCCTGGCATTGTACCGTTACAACCTTTGGTTGCGGGAATGGCAGGCATTGCGATGATGGCAGGCTCTGCGGCGGCGTTTAATCACTTAATTGATCGTAAAATCGATGGTTTGATGGCTCGAACTTATAATCGTCCGCTGCCTAAAGGAAAAATCTCCAGCATTAAAGCGGCAACCTTTGCGGTGTCGCTCGGATCACTCGGCTTTGTGGTGTTATATACCTTAGTTAATCCCCTCACAGCTTGGTTAACCTTTGCCAGTTTAATTGGTTATGCCTTGGTGTATACCGCCTATCTTAAACGGGCGACCTCACAAAATATTGTCATTGGTGGATTAGCCGGCGCTATGCCTCCATTATTAGGCTGGACCGCAATAACCAATGAACTGCATGGCTACGCCTTGTTACTGGTTATTATTATCTTCACTTGGACTCCACCGCATTTTTGGGCATTAGCCATTCATCGCCGTAAAGAATATGCCAAGGTCGATATTCCAATGTTACCGGTGACACATGGGGTAGAATTTACCAAAACCTGTATTTTGCTTTACACCATTTTATTAGCCATTGCCTGCCTGCTACCCGTTTTAGTCGGCATGTGTGGTCCAATATATTTGGTGGGTTCAACGTTATTGAGTTGTGGTTTTATCTATAAAGCGTGGCAGTTAAAGTTTCATGACTATCCAGAGCTGTCTATGCAAGTCTTTAAATTCTCAATTTATCATTTAATGGTGTTGTTTATAGTATTATTAGTTGACCATTACTTTTGGGTAAACGCTTAAATTAGAAAGGAAAATATATTGAAAATAATGATCGCGGTAGGGCTAATGTTATTAGCCCTAGTGGGTGGTGTCGTTTATCAACAGACGCAAACAGAGCCTATGCCATTGGCGACCAGTTATGTATTTGAGCAGCAGCGCCCATTAGCACCATTTACATTAGCAGACCAATACGGCAATGCGTTTACTAACCAAACGTTACAAGGTAAATGGAGTTTGTTCTTTCTTGGTTACACAGCTTGCCCGGATGTATGCCCTACCACTCTGAATAAACTCGCAGCGGCATATCCACAACTGCAAAAAATAGCCAGCAATGTACAAGTGGTGTTTGTGTCAGCAGACCCTAAACGTGACACTCAAGCTAAACGATTAGATTACATAAATTTTTTCAATAAAGACTTTAAAGCGGTCAGCGCAGAACACACCGACTTATTTCCGTTTAGTCGTGACTTAGGCTTTGTGTATGCCATGGTGGGAGAGGACAGTGATTACCAAGTAGACCATAGCGCATCGTATGTGTTGGTTTCGCCAAGAGGGGAAAAAATAGCAGTATTTAAACCCAAACCACAACCTGGGCAGCTCGCACAAATTCTTAATGCTGAGCTCATTGCTGACTTTAGCCAAATCGTTCAATCTTGGCGTTAGTGATTCACGGTACTGTCGTTATTCTTCGAGCCACTGACCATTATCTTGCGGGCGGATCCACGCTTGTGAGAACCAATAATAGCCCGTTTTAGTTTTGCTGGGTGCTGTACAGTTATAACGTGAACGCCCTGGAGCTAAATCTGATGATGCTTGAATCGATAAGCGATTTTCACTTAACCAAATAGGTTTCTTCGGTCCTTGGCCTTGAATAAAACACATCACTTGATGTGGGTAAATATCCTGCGTATCAAGAGTTAACTCCAATTTAGGTCGCCACTTACCTGATACCAATAATGGATCGCTGATGTTCTGCTTAATCACCGGCATTGGTAAACTGGAAAACTTAACCGTTAAACTCGCTAAATCAGCATAAGCATTGGCAACCGGAAAGCGCGGTAATGCCGTTAGTGAAGCATATTCCCCTGCGGCACCAGATTGCTGACCAAAGCCAACAAAGCCCTGTTTCGCCAAAATTGCTTCTAATTTGTTAGTGTATTCACCATACGGGTAGGCAAACATTTTTACACTTTGGCCAGTACGTTTTAATATTTCAGCTTCTGTCGATAAGATATTATCTTCGACACGGGCTTGCCATTGGGCTTGGGTTTCTTTGCCTTGACGACGAATTAAATGTTCGTGTCCCCAGCTGTGGTTGGCAATCGTCACGCCTTGCTCGGATAAGGCAGTAATGTCTTTCCAACTCATCATGCCCTTGAAACCGGCATCGATGGGGGCAACAGAAATAAACACAGTGTACGGAAATTGATGTGAGGCTAGAATGGGCGCAGCATTGTTGATAATGCTGTCATAACCGTCATCGAAAGTAATCACAATACGTCTATCGGCTATTGGCGTGTTATGCTTTATTGAATCAACAGCTTCAGCTAATGAAATCACGGTAAAATCATTATCAGCCAAGTACTGCATCTGTTCAGCAAACTGACTTGGCGTGACACTCGTGCTTTTGGGGGTATTTTCCGACACGTGGTGATATTGTAAAATGACCACCGCATTGGCATCAAAATTCAATACACTCAAGCTGAACAACACCAACAATAAAGCTATTTTTTTAACCATGATTATCCATACCTATGTCAGTTAGCGCATTACTATTAAACCGCCAAAAAAATCGTCAATTATTGGCTTTAGCGACACCAATGATACTGTCGAATATCACCATTCCGCTATTAGGATTAGTTGATACTGCGGTGATTGGTCATCTTGGACAAGCTTACTATCTTGGTGGCGTAGCACTAGGCAGTACCATTATCACCTTAATGATTTGGTTACTCGGCTTTTTACGCATGTCCACCACCGGGTTAGTCGCACAAGCCTACGGTGCTAATGATACCTCAACTCAACAACAATTACTGATACAAGGTTGCAGCCTAGCATTAACCTTGGGAGTAGCTTGTGTAATATTACACTCTCCCATACTTGATTTAGCATTAAGCCTCAGCGATGCCAGCGAACAAGTGATGTTCTACTGCCGCCAATACGTCGAAATTCGAATCTGGTCACTGCCTTTTGCTCTCGTCAACTTAGTGTTATTAGGCTGGTTACTCGGACGCCAAGCGCCGAAAGCAGCCATGTGGCAATTAATTATCGCTAACAGCGCTAATATTATTCTCGATATTGTATTTGTCATCATCTTTAAATGGAATGTCCAAGGCGCTGCATTGGCATCGGTTATAGCTGATATCAGTGCTTTTTCAGTGGCATTGATTATGGTCAAACGCCAGCTAGTACATACTGGAGGGCTTAATTTAAGCCAAGTTATCGCCCATTTATCATGGCGCGGATATGCTCGTTTACTCACCTTAAACCGTGATATTTTTATCCGCAGTTTGTGCTTGCAAGCCGCCTTTAGTTTTATGACCTTTTATGGTGCCGGTTTGGGCGACAATACGATTGCCGCTAACGCAGTGCTGCTTAATTTACTCATGCTGATATCTTATGCGTTGGATGGTATAGCTTATTATGCTGAAGCCGAAGTGGGCCGCGCATTTGGTCAAAAAAATCCAACATTACTGCATGACAGTGTCGTATTGGCATTTAGCTGGTCGGCAATGGTTGCGGTGTTATTTAGCCTGCTTTTTTGGTCGGCAGGACCATGGATAATTCAGCTATTAACCAATATTGAAGCGGTACAAAACGCTGCAAACAACTACTTAATCTGGCTCATTTTTATGCCTATCTTGGCATTTGGCTGTTACCTGTTTGATGGTGTGTATATTGGTGCAGCGCACGGGAATATTATGCGAAACAGCATGATAATTGCGACCTTTGGCGTTTACTTTCCGAGTTGGTACCTATTGCAAGATTGGGGCAACCACAGCCTTTGGGCTGCGATGTCAATATTCATGCTATGCCGAAGCGTGACTCTTGGCTGGCACTATTACTACAAACTCAGATATCAACTGGCGGCCGTATAATATATTGAAGACCTTGATATAAAAATGTAACATCCAAATAACATTTTTATATCGCATTACATGGACCTTTAATGAAACGGATTTTATGGCTTGTTGTTATTAGTTTATGTCTATTTTCGCTTAGCTCATTTGCCAAACCTCTGCCTATAGAAGCCTTTGCCAGCATCCCAGATGTCCGCTTTGTTAGCTTATCTCCAGACGGTAAAAAATTGCGTCGCTCGTACGAGTCAGTACTAATGAGCTTGAAGGCCAAGTACTCACTATTCGCGATATTCAAACCAATAAAGATATTTATCCATTACAAACTGACAATCATAAATTTGTCATTTTATCGTTAACGTGGGCAAATAATGATGTCATCTTAATCGAGTCTAAATATCCCGCCATCCGTCGAGGTGTTCCCACAACCGAAACACGGTTAATAAAATACTCACTGAGCGACAATAAAACCTCAAGTGTGTTTTCTAATCGTTCTCTATCGCGTTTTGTCGATTTACCGCAATTACAAGCATCGGTTATTGATTATCTTGACAACGATCCAGATCATATCCTCATGCAAATTCAAGGTTTAGGTTCTAAACCACAATATGAAAGCGTCGTTAAAGTCAGTTTAAAAACAGGCGGTATCAAGACTTTACAACCAGCACGTATGCACATTGGAAACTGGTTAACCGATAGGCAGCACAAAGTGCGTATTGGCATTTATCGCGATGACACTACCTACCGTATTTACGAGCAAAAAGGAGCGGGTGAAGATCTCCGTAAGTTATGGGAGTTCGAGGCTTTAGCAGAAGACGTAATTTGGCCTATCGGTTTTGACCATGACCCTAATATCTTATATATCAGCGCCTATCATCAAGGTTTTAAAGCCATCTTTAAAGTCAATTTAACTGACCCGACATTGACTAAAGAACTCGTTTCTCACAATGAAAATTACGATGTTGAAGGCTGGCTAGTGTATTCCGCGCTAAAACAAAAGGTCATTGGTTTAAGCACCGACAT
The DNA here is from genome assembly GCF_040310165.1 of Shewanella sp. AC91-MNA-CIBAN-0169. Taxonomy (NCBI): domain Bacteria; kingdom Pseudomonadati; phylum Pseudomonadota; class Gammaproteobacteria; order Alteromonadales; family Shewanellaceae; genus Shewanella; species Shewanella sp. AC91-MNA-CIBAN-0169. The sequence continues at coordinate 80,801 of NZ_JBEOPM010000003.1, read as the reverse complement.
TGAAGGTGAATATCTGTTCTGGGACCAAGATTATATCAAGTTGAACAATGGTCTTACAACTGCATTACCAGAGTCACATAATGTGATCACTCAGTTCAGTGATGATGAACGTCGTTACATCGTTTATGCTACTGGCCCTATTGAATCTGGTGCGTATTACTTTGGAAATAGAGATCAAAAAGCACTTTACCCTATCGCTTACCGTTACAGCCAATTACCACCAGAAGTGTTATCTCAGCCACAAACAGTCCATTATAATGCTCGTGATGGTTTAGCCATTGAAGCCTTTCTCACTACTCCAAAAGACACTGACGCCAAAAACTTACCGACCATAATTTTCCCCCATGGTGGACCTATTAGCTACGACTCAACCACGTTTGATTATTGGGCGCAGTTTTTAGCTAATCGTGGCTATGCTGTGCTACAAATGAATTTTCGAGGATCGTCAGGCTATGGCTTCAATTTCATGAGTTCGGGTCTTAAAAACTGGGGCCTAGAAATGCAAACCGACATTGAGGATGGTACTCACTGGCTTATCGAACAAGGTATTAGCGATCCTAAACGCGTGTGTATTGTCGGTGCCAGTTACGGTGGTTATGCCGCATTAATGGGCGTAGCTATCACCCCCTATCTGTATCAATGTGCCATTAGTGTCGCGGGCGTAACTGACCTTGAATATTTAGTTAAATCATCGCGTCGGTACGACAATAGCAAAATTGTTAAAAAACAAATTGGTGATGATTACGACGATTTGTATCAGCGCTCACCTATTAGCAAAGTAGCCAATATTAACGTGCCGGTATTATTAATCCACGGCACTAAAGATCGCGTGGTGCGAGTGCAACACAGTGAAGAAATGTATGATGCGCTTAAGGATTTACATAAACCCGTAAAGTATATCGAACTGGAAAATGGCGATCATTACTTAAGTAATAATGAACATCGTCTTACAACATTCATTGCAATAGAACACTTCTTAGCGACCAATCTTGGGGTAAAATAACCTCAAATAGCCCAAGTCGTCACATACGAGAATACTATGACTCAAGAATTGATTATTACCGACATTGAAGTTGGCAACGGTAAAACCGCAGTTAAAGGCGCGCTAATTACCACTCGTTATAGCGGTCGATTAGCCGACGGAAGTCAGTTTGACGCTTCAGATGCGTTTCAGTGTGTCATTGGCACCGGCAGAGTCATTAAAGGCTGGGATCAGGGTATTATTGGTATGAATGTCGGCGGCAAGCGACAACTATCAGTTCCGGCTCATTTAGCTTATGGAGAACGCCAGATTGGTGAGCGTATTCCAGCACACTCAGATTTATTTTTTGATATTGAATTACTTGAAGTACTCACTCGAGACGACTAAAGCCACTAGATGGCGAAAACCTAATCGATACCAACAAAAAACGCGACCTCATAATGAGGTCGCGTTTTTGTTTATTAGCTTTGTTAGTAGCAGTAATTCATCACGCGATTAGGCGTAAGAATGCTCGCCATGCTCATGCTCTGTCACGTCACGAACACCAGTCAATTCCGTTGGGAACATATCTAACAATTGCTTCTCAATACCATCTTTTAAGGTGATATCAACTTGCGAGCAACCGTTACACCCACCGCCAAACTGCAATACTGCAACACCAGCTTCGGTAATTTCTACCAGCATGATGTTACCGCCGTGGCTAGCAAGTTGTGGATTAATCTCTGACTGAATAATATATTCAATACGTTCAACTAATGGCGCATCTCCAGACACTTTGCGCATTTTTGCGTTAGGTGCTTTTAATGTTAGTTGCGAACCAAGCTGGTCGGTTACAAAGTCAATGCTGGCATCATCTAAAAATGGTGCACTCTTTTCATCGACCATAGCACTAAAGCCATTAAATGGAAGTTCTACATCATCAGCTTCAGCGGCATCAGGTGGACAATAAGACACACCACACTCTGCTTGTGCAGTACCTGGGCTGATAACAAACACACGAATGTGCGTACCTTCCGGCTGGTCGGCCAATAGTTTGACGAAATGGGCCTGAGCTGTATCGGTAATGGTGATCATAAAAACCTGCTCCGTCAGGGAATACCTGAGTAAATTAGTAAGAATTAGACCTATGATACTCTGTGTTGCATTGGCTTTGTAGTGTCAGTGGGATTTGATCTCGAAAAAATGATCCAGTTCAACTTTTTTTTACCCTAAAAAAACTGCAATGCCCCATATACCAAGCGTTACAAGACATATTAATTAATTGTTTTTATTTACAAAAAATCTTGTTATTACTCAAATCGAATTAATCTAACCTCAACCTAGATTAATCTACGCTTAAAAAGATTTAATCTAACAATCCCGGCGCTTCAGCACGCGCAAGGCACCAGGTTTGCACATGGACAAACTGTAGACTAAATAAACCTGCAATTTCATCTACGGTTGTTCCAGTAGTAACAACATCATCAATCAACGCAACACGCTGATACGTCATACTTGGTTGTAGTGCAAATGCACCATGGCAGTTTTTACGCCTCTGCTTACCCGCAAGTCCCGTTTGTGGCAACGTATCAACAATCCGAATTAAACAACGGTCATCTAGAGGAATATTCGTTAATAGGCTTAACTCTTTAGCAATGAGCCAAGCTTGATTAAAACCTCGCTGACGTAAACGATTGGGATGTAACGGAACGGGGATTAACACTTGTGGTCGCCTAATAATGCCATGCTTAATTAACAATGCGATTCGACAGGCTAGTTGCTGAGTTATCGCGTTAAGCGGTGCACATTGCTGTTGATATTTAATAGCAGCAATAACAGGTCCCAGCCCTTGATGATAACTACAAGGGGCTACCACCCAATTAGGGGTGTGTTTAAGGCATTTACCACAATAAGCCTGCAGCAACGCTATTTCGCGCCCACAACCTAAGCACACTTCGTGCTGATACAAACTTGCCGCTAGACACACTTGGCAAACACCTGTGAGCACTTGATTAGGGAACAATTGCTGATAACCCGTTTGATCTATCCTTTGCTGGCACAGCAAGCAACGGTTGGGTAAACTGCCTAGTAAAATGACCCTGGCACGCTGAAGGCGCTTGACGCATAAACGTAAGATATGGCTGATATCGATTGAATTATTGATTGGCGGCATTGGCTATTCATTCCATTAAATAGACTCAAAAGAGGTGTTAACCGTGAGTTTTCCTGCATTGCATATTGATACCGTAGGCTCACAAGGCCAAGACATCGTGCTATTACACGGTTGGGGTGTGAATAACCAAGTCTTTAGTCCATTAAAAAACGCATTGCACCAGTATAGAGTGCATTATGTTGATTTGCCGGGTTTTGGGTTAAGTCCCAATATCGACGGAGACATAACGCAATGGTCACAAGCACTTGCAGAGCAACTTCCACAACAGGCAATTTGGATTGGTTGGTCGTTGGGAGGGTTAATCGCTAGCCAAATTGCCATCGATTACCCAGAGTCAGTGGCTGCATTAGTCACTATTGCCTCATCACCATGCTTTATGGCCCGCGAAAGTGTTATGGCTCACGAAAAAGACGACTCAACCCTATCTTGGGCAGGTATTCAACCTGATGTATTGGCACAATTTTCAAGTCAATTAAGTCGCGATTTGTCTCGCACTGTTGAACGGTTCCTGGCAATTCAAGCCATGGGAAGTGATAATCCAAAATCTGATATCCAACAAATAAAAAGCTTAGTGTTAAGCAAACCATTGCCGACACAACAAGGCTTATCACAAGGATTGGATATGTTAGCGCAAGTAGATTTACGTGCCACGATCACTCAAATACAGCAGCCATGGTTACGAATTTGGGGAAAGTTAGATAGTTTGGTGCCGAGAAAGATTATCTCGTCATTACCAAGCAGTGACAACATTGAAGATGTGCTGGTCCACAAAGCATCCCATGCACCGTTTATTTCGCATCCCGATGCATTTTTAAACCATTTATTACTCTGGCTCACAAAATACCGCTAAAAATACCTTAATAGCACTTTAGCCTTGGCCAAATATTGTCTATAATTTAGTCAAGGCATCGTATTGACAAGGTCAACATGATAATTACCACTCATTATCCACAAGTACCGTTAGCAACTTCGAATGTTGCGACGGATCTTGCACGAGTGGACAATCAACAAAAACCGCCGATTATCCCGCCACAAGAACCGACAAAAGAGCATGCTGAACGGTCATTAAACCAACAAAATGAACGCGCTACGCCTTACATTGTCGCGGAGAAAAAACAGCAGCAAGAGCAAGCTAAACGACAACAGCAAAGTGTCACACAACAAGCGGTAGAGTCTAAAGCAATTGCCTCGCCAGTCATTCGGCCTCAAGTCATTAGAATCATGGCTAGCCAAACCCCAGCGCTGCAACGTAAAGATATTCAACTAAAAACACAATCGACAAATGCTAAAACAACACCAGAGCCCCGTCAACGCCAAGCGCTAGACACTGGCATATCCAAAGCGACCTACCAACAATTCGGTCAACGGATTGGTCAATTTTATCAACAGCAATCCGCCCCAAATAATGAGTCTCAACTACAAATATTAGCGTGATACTTCTTTGGTAGCCATATCAGACAGTGTCGGTTTTGCCTCTGAATTAGCCGAACGATACAACATTTTGTTGTACGCTAAACTCCCCCACAATGCCCAACCTAACGCGGCTTCTGCTTGCGATTCATTCAATGTGGTCGGAGTCAATTTTTCAGTCACAAAATTATAGGTAACACTTTCCGGTGGTAATTCAGGTTGTAAAATAGTCATTTTATTCCCCTCCAATAAACCAAAGTTTTTATCATATTGCATCATTGCTCGACCCGGCCAAGAGTCTGGCATTGTGGTTAAATCACGGCCTAGCATTGGATAGCTATCCGAAATACCCAGCAACGAAATTAACGTCGGCGACATATCAATTTGGCTAACAACACGTGGATCGCGCTTCGCATCAATCCCATCACCTAATATAAGCCCAGGAATACGAAAACGTGACACAGGTATTAGTGCTGCGCCACCCACTCGACTGTCATGATCGGCCACAACGAGGAATAAGGTATCTTTCCAGTAATCTGATTTTTTAGCTTTTTTGAAAAACTCACCCACGGCATAATCGGCATATTTCACCGCGTTATGCATGGTATATTGCGGCTGTTCGTACAACTCAATACGGTCATCTGGGAACTCATACGGATCATGATTACTTGAACTAAACACTAGACTAAAGAACGGCTTACCCTCTTTGTGCATCCGCGAAAACTCTTCATCCGCTCTAAACAATAAATCCTCATCAGACACCCCCCAAGACGCCACAAACGCGGGGTCTTTATAGTCACCTTGATCAACTATATCGGTAAAACCATTGCCTAAAAAGAAGCTGCGCATATTATCAAAATGGCTTTCACCACCATAAATAAACTGCGTGGTATAGCCATGTTGCTTCAATAAATCAGCAATGGTAAAAAAGCCTGTTTGACTCTTCCCTAGTTTCACCACGGCGCGTGCTGGCGTTGGCGTAAAACCGGTTGTTACCGCTTCAATACCTCTTACCGAACGCGTACCAGTTGCGTATAAATTTTCAAAAAACCACCCTTGTTTAGAGAGTTCGTCAATATTAGGCGTTAACGGTAAACCACCTAAACTTCCCACAAAACGCGCACCTAAGCTTTCTTGTAAAATGATCACAAGGTTCTTTGGTTTACCGGTATAGCTGGCTTGATTAAATGACAACGTCGGTATGGTTGATGAGGTAAATGCACTCAGTGGCCGACCGCTTTCACGACGCACAATATCGATCACTTTTGCGTCCGCTAACTTGCCATACACTTTCGATGCATCTTCTTCGTTATTCATTTGCGAAATAGCAAAAAGGAGTGAGAAAGAGGAATTTAACACCAAAGAATTAACTAAAGGATCGTCAGAAAATGCCACCAATGAAGGATTAAGAGGTCGATGCCCCAACGATGAACGCGCACCAAGCACCGAAATAGCAATGACGATAACCGCAAGCACTGGACGCCAATACCATTTAGGAAAACGAATATATTGCGTTAATTTGCCACTTAACCACCAGCCACCCCATAAGGTACCCACGGTGATTAGCGCCGATAAAATAAGCTCGCCTTTACGCCCTGCCCATAACATCGATAACACTTCTTTTGGATAAACCAGATATTCAACATATAAACGGTTAGGTCTAAAACCATATTCAGCAATAAATGACGGCGATGACGCCTCAAGAAAAACCACCACCCATAAACCTAGTGTGAGCCATACGCGTAATATCGTCAGCCAAACACGGCCGACTAAATGCTCACCGGCAAACACTACGGTTCCGAGCGCTGCAATACCCCACAACCAACATAAAGAGGCAAAATCTACCCGTAAACCTTGCAATAAAATGTAGCCCCAACCTTGGGCATCGGATACCCGCTCAGCTTGCCATAAAGACATGCCAATACGGCTCAAACTCATAATAAGCAGAGAGATAACACTAAATATAACAATTGCTTGAAATAAATTATGCGAGGTCTTTTGTGTACTGAGTTCACTTGAACTACTACCAAGACCAAAGAAATTGACAGCCATTTATTGCTCCAAAATTATTATTATTTTTAGGCTTCATATGCAATTAAGTCCGCAACAAGCTAGCCCAAATGTAATAACATAATTACTGGGTAATAGACTAGTATGTGTATCTTAAGGGCAACTTAAGCTTATCGTGTTACTGAAAACCTTGTTTACTCAACGATTTTAAACAAGATTTTTTGTTATATTTTCAATATCATCATCGTAAACGGGCTACGAGAAGACACAGTAACAAAAACCATCTGAGCCTAAGACCTTAGCGAAGATATTAAGTTCAGGGCGTAATAACATATATTAACATCTTATTTACAGTCGGTTAAATTCTGTTTTTTAAAAAGGTTTTTTGCATCGACTTACACCATCGCCGCATGGTCACTCGGAATCAACACAGTAAACATAATTTTGTCTTCCGAAACCAATTCAAAACTAAACTTAAATCCATTCACTTTGGCAATATTTTCAACGATGGCCAATCCTAATCCATGCCTTTCGCTATTTGATCGCGATTGTTCAGCCTGGAATAACGGTAGCGTAAGTCGCTCTAAATCATTCGCATTAATACTGGTCACTAATTGATTTTCAACACTAAAACTTAATCCTTTATTATCAGAAACTAACCTTATTTTAATCGATGACTTTGGCGGACTGTAGTACAGTGCATTATCAAATAAATTGGTCAAGATAAGGTGCAAAGAAAACTCATCGACAAGGCAGCTTTGATCCAAAACACTATTTTCAATATTCAAACGAGAATGAATAGTCGAGTACTTAAATGCCAACTCATCAATAACCTGGCCCATCAAGGTTTTGATATTGATATGCTGGCGATGTAGATTAATATTTTCAGATGTGGCTTGTTGCAATAGTAGTAAATTATTGACTATGGTTTTCATCCGTAAACTAATGCTGAGTACATCTTGTTTATAGCTCACGCCAATACGCTGATCATCCGGATAACGAATATAAATTTCACTCAAACTAATCAACTCACTGATGGGTGTTTTCAGTTCATGAGCGATATCGGCAGTAATGCGCTTTTCTGTTTGTAAGTATTGTTGGCTAATTTTGACAAATTTATTCAGTTCATTACGAATTGGTTCAATTTCGAGATAACGTTCAGACTCATTAGACAGTGGGATGTATTTTTTAGTGACATCGACGCTTTTTAGCGACACGTTTAATTCGTTCAACGGGGTCAAACCACGATGAATAACCTTCACTACGGCCCAACGGATTAACACAATCACCAGTAGTAAGCCAATGGCTAAACTAGAGTCGATGATCACCAAAATTTGCGACAAATCTTCAGTGGTAATGGCTATGGTTAACCACATGGGTTCGACTGTATCCATCATTGACCGATTAGTTTTAGGCACTTGCGGCTCAAAATACGACACCATCGCCCTGCCGTTTCGACCATCTGGTAACACTACATCTGCAAAAAAAGCACTGTTGAGTGGAATGTCTTTTTTAAGTAAATCTACACCCTCGAAATTACGCAACGACTCAGAACGTTCAAACACGCTTGAGCCTTGCCACAATTGAAAAAAGCTTGCTTTAGTCGAGATGCCAAATTCAGGCATAAACTCGCCAGCAAAATCAAATTCGGTGCCTTCTGGAGTCACTTTAACTAAGGTCTTTAGGTAGTTAGACTTGTCTGTTAACGCGCTATCAAACTCAACATCGACCCAATTATCGATACTGATATCAATCGCCAAAAACACCAAAATCAACATGGTTGATACCACATAGGTCATGGTATTGACTAAATTGGTGGTTAACGATCTCATTAATTTTCACCCACAAAATAGCCAAAACCACGTTTGTTTTTTATCGGTAGCGTCACCCCTACGGCTTTAGCTTTTTTACGCACGGACGATAAATGAGCCTCGATGGTGTTTTTTGATAAATGATTAAATGAACCCACGACTGCTTCACTGATTTGTTCAGGATTAAGTACTTGCTTAGGGTTACTAAATAAATATTCAACAATTTTAAATTCGTTTTTAGTCAGATCGATATAATGGCCATCTGCATGAAGTGATTTATTACTTGTGTCTAAAACAAAATTAGCAATACAAATAGTTTTAACTTGTTGATTGAGTTCACCACGGCGACCAAGAGTCACGAGTCGGGCTTGTAATTCGTCAAACGAAAATGGTTTACACAGATAATCATCGGCACCCGCCAATAAGCCAGTAACACGATCTTCAGCTTGTGATTTAGCCGATAAAATAATGACCTTAGATTGATTACCTAATTTACGAATACTCTTAAGTAAACTCAGACCATCTACATTAGGCAGCATGAGATCCAAAATAATGAAATCATAAGAATTAGTGAGCGCCATACTTAAGCCCTCAGAACCATCACCGGTTTCATCAACGGTATAACCTAAATGATCCAAACCAACTCTAATGCCGCGACGCAGCGCTTCAGAGTCTTCAATTAACAACACTTTCATTGAGTGTCCTTTATCATAATTGCGCCTATATCCATATTACGAGTGATGCAGTCCAAACGGAAAAAGTAACCTAAACTCGGGATAACAAACTACCATTAGCAAACTTATTTCTATGCTATCCATAGCGATAAGTTAACAGCCGACACGTTGCGGGCAGATTAACCGTTTACGAGTCAATTATGCCCATAAAACAACCCACCAAACAATCGCTGCCATCAGCATGCTGAGAAACACAAATGCAGAAGCAATATCTTTGGCGAGCCCAGATAACTCATTAAACTCCAGGCCAATACGGTCAACCACCACTTCTACAGCAGTGTTAACCAGTTCAGCAAACAATACAAATAGTAACGCCAGCACTAACATGGCAGATTGCGGCGCACTAATATTTGCCATACAAGCAAATACAGTTAATGGAATAAACAGCATTAACTCTTGCTGAAATGCCGCTTCATTACGGCACATCCACTTTAAACCATTAAAGGTATGTTTACAGGTATACAGCAAGCGCATAATGCCATGGCGTTTCACCACAATTTTGGGTTGCTTTACTGTCGCGTTCTTTGTCGCACTCTTTGTAACATTATCATCAGACGTAGATGATGAAACTGAAATTGTCATCGATATATCCCTAGTTCATTTTACAATCGGTGGTGATATCTAGCTTAGGATCACGTACCGAACTGCTAACACCGTATAGCCCTAACAATGTATGGAACAAGTTGTCATGTGAGTACGAGCCACTTAATGCATGCTCGGCAACACATTCACGATCAATTTCTTTAGCTTGTGTGTAGTCTTGTGGTAACCACATAAACCAAGGCACATGAGTTTGTTGGCTCGGCGCAATGCTGTAAGGCGTACCGTGTAAATACATACCACTTTCACCCAACGACTCACCATGGTCAGATAAATACACCAGCGCGACGTTATATTTGTCTTGATACTGCTTAAGTACATTAATCGTTTCTGCCAACACAAAATCGGTATAGGCAATAGTATTGTCGTAAACATTAACAATCTCTTGGTCGCTACAGTTTTCAATATCGCTGCGGCTACAAGCTGGCGTAAATAACGCTTTATCGGCTGGGTAACGCTGCCAATATGTTGGTCCGTGACTGCCAATAGTATGCAAAGCGATAAATTGATTATCTAAGCCTTTACCCGACAGTGCACTGGCTTCACTGTCTTGTTGTAATTTTTGGCTGAGTTTTTCAACTAAAATCTCGTCATAACAACTTAAGCCATCACATAATGGATTTGGCTCGCTCGGCGAAATATCAATCTTATTAACGCGGGCCCCAACGTCTTTATCACCGCCATCGTTTTCAAACCATGTCACGTTAACACCAGCGGCGTTAATCACATCAAGTACGTCATTTCGAGCATCGGCAACTTCACGATTGTAATTATCATGAGTGAGGTTTGAGAACATACACGGTAATGAATGCGCTGTAGCCGTGCCACACGACGACACATTTTGTAAGGCAATCATGCCTAGGTTTTCTGTGTACGGGTTGGTATGACGTTGATAACCGTTATACGCCATATTTTCTGCACGGGCAGTTTCACCGACAACAAGCACCATAAGGGTCGGTTTGCCATTCGTGCTAGGGATTAACTGTGCATCTTGACCAATAGGGTCAAAGGTTAATTTTTCAGTAAAGTAACGGTTGTTTAGGTATTTAACCGTATTATAAATATGTGCAGGAATAATCATCTTATTCAGATAATTATTATTGCGCCCCACTGACGCATAGTCTTTGTAAAAAAACAGCACCATCAACCCGACTAACGCCATACTGATTATTGTAAAGCCAGCGCGACGAAGCACTATTTTGGCCAGTGACGGACCACTCGATAATTTGGTGCGGTATAACAAAATAGAAGGCAATACCCCGAGCACCAACACATAACCAATTGAATGTGAATTGATGTAAGAAAACGCTTCGCCAGAATTGGTTTCAAAAATATTTTCAATCATGCCGTAATCAAACATCACGTTGTACTGCAACATGGCATACATGGCCGCAGATGATGTCAGTAACAACACAATCATCACGGGTTTAAAAACAAATTTAAAAGCAAATAAGCTAAAAATAAGCATAAAGAAACTGCTTAATAACAACGCAGGTGACAAAGAAAACAGCACATGACCGTCTGCTGATAATTGATAGATTTTACGGATTATCGGAAAATTTAATACCAAGCCAAAATAGACAGCGATAATGCAGGTCATCGCCTCGTAACTTATGCTCTTTGGGGTGATACTGGATAATGTTTTCGTTAGTAATTTCAATTTTGCCACTCGCAATAAACTCGACTGGCGCTGATATTCAACCAAAACACTTAAGATCTACTGAATAAAAACTGAATTATTGCTGCGGGGCTTTATTCAGTTTCAAAATATAAAAATTAGCTAAAAAAAAGCCCTCACACATCAGTGCAAAGGCTTTAGAATCAATATATTAGCTAAGTGCGTTTTACCACGCGGTATAATGGGTTATTTCTTTATCTTGGCAAAGGCATCAGCAAACGCATTACCCATAGCCGCATTTTGTGGTGCTTTAACCGGTTTACTGGCTGGTTTATTATGACCAGAACTCTTGGTATTGGTTGACGATTTACCCGCAGCAGGCTTTTTCTGGTAACTATTTTGTGGCTTACCTTGCGACTGTCTGGTTGCTTTTTCGGTATCAATTTTTTCATCAAGACGCATGCTTAACGCAATACGACGACGCTCAATATCCACTTCCATCACTTTCACTTTAACCACATCACCGGCTTTAACCACTGTATGAGGGTCACTAACAAACTTGTCGGTTAACGATGAAATATGCACTAAACCATCTTGATGCACACCCACATCAACAAAGGCACCAAAGTTGGTCACGTTGGTGACTACACCTTCTAAAATCATCTCGACTTTAAGGTGCTTCAATTCTTCTATACCGTCTTTAAAAGTAGCCGTTTTAAACTCACCACGAGGGTCGCGTCCGGGCTTGTCTAGTTCGGCTAAAATATCATTAATGGTCGGTACGCCAAATGCGTCGGTAACAAAATCGGCAGCATTAATCTGTTTTAACAAATCGCTATTACCAATCAGTTCAGTTAATGGCAATTGCTTAGCACCAGCAATCGACTCAACTAGGCTGTACGCTTCTGGGTGAACAGATGACGAATCCAATGGATTATCACCATTACGGATGCGTAAAAACCCCGCAGCTTGCTCATAAGCTTTAGGCCCTAAACGAGCCACACTCAATAGCTGCTTACGATTGGTAAATTGACCATTCGCGTCACGAAAATCAACCACGTTTTTAGCTAAGGTTTTGGTTAAACCAGCAACTTGAGCTAATAACGGCGCCGATGCCATATTTAAGTCAACACCTACGGCATTAACACAGTCTTCGACGACGGCATCGAGCGACTGCGATAACTGGCTCTGGCTTACATCATGCTGATACTGTCCTACGCCAATCGCTTTGGGTTCAATTTTTACTAGCTCTGCTAGCGGATCTTGTAAACGACGCGCAATTGATACCGCGCCACGAATTGACACATCAAGATTAGGAAACTCATTAGCGGCAAACTCAGAGGCCGAATATACCGATGCGCCCGCTTCACTCACAATCACTTTGGTCAGCGTCGGATGCGTTTCTTTTACGGCAGCGATTAACTCGCCAGTTAGCTTGTCTGTCTCACGCGAGCCAGTACCGTTACCAATCGCAATAATTTCAACTTTATGCATGGTCACTAAATTACTTAGGGTACGAATCGATTTGTCCCATAAGTTTTGTGGCGCATGCGGGAAAATAGTGGTGTGGGCCACCAGCTTACCGGTGTTATCAACAATCGCGACTTTCACGCCAGTACGGATACCAGGATCGAGTCCCATTGTCGCTTTAGCACCAGCAGGAGCCGCCATTAATAAATCGCCCAAGTTACGGGCAAACACTCTAATGGCTTCTTCTTCCGCGCTTTCACGCATCTTAGCGATAAACTCGGTTTCCATTTGCAAAGCAACTTTAATGCGCCAAGTCGAGGTCACTACCGTTTTCAACCATTCATCAACGCTAGAGTTAGTCAGTTCTAACTTAAAGTGATCGCTAATAATCACTTCACAATAACTGCCTTCTGTCGCTTGAGTATCGGGATCGGCGTTCATCGACAGGCTTAACATGCCTTCGTTACGGCCGCGCAACATGGCTAAAGCACGGTGAGATGGGATTTTACTCATCAGCTCATTATGCTCGAAATAGTCGCGGAATTTAGCGCCTTCTTTCTCTTTGCCTTTTACCATGCGGCTTTCAAGCACAGCTTGCTGTAATAAATGCTGGCGCACTTTACGCAGTAACTCTGCATCTTCAGCAAAGCGCTCCATTAAAATGTAACGCGCACCATCAAGCACTGCTTTAGTGTCGGTAAAACCTGCATCAGGATTAATAAACTCTGTTGCTTTGCTTTCTATATCTAATTGACGATTGGCTAATACTGCATCTACAAGCGGCTCAATACCCGCTTCGATGGCTATTTGGCCCTTGGTACGACGCTTTGGTTTGAATGGCAGATATAAATCTTCAAGACGGGTTTTACTGTCGGCGTCATTAATCGCTTGAGTTAACGCTGGGGTTAACTTGCCTTGCGCATCAATGCTCGACAACACCACTTGGCGGCGGTCGTGTAACTCACGTAAATAACCTAAACGAGAAAACAAGTTACGCAACTGAGTGTCATCTAAACCACCGGTAGCTTCTTTACGATAGCGCGCAATAAACGGCACGGTGGCGCCATCATCTAATAGCGCAATGGTCGCTGTGACCTGTTGTTCACGGACATTAAGTTCTTGAGCGATAATCTGGGCAATATTATGCATAATCAATCGAATTCGACATGGTTTAAAATAAAATTATGCCAAAGATACCATAAAGACCACCAGTTCGCTGCTAGTACGAAAGGCTTTATGATGTCTTTATAGATAATCGATAAAAAGAATGCATCATCGGGCATGAAGTGCTAAAACACAGATGATAATATTACGGCTTATATAAAACCTCACCGTTCTTCGACCACATTAAGAGTAAACCGCGTGAAAACTAAGTTAATCACTTTAGAAGGCTACAATAAGCTCAGAATTGAGCACGACTACTTGTGGAAAGAACAACGTCCTGAAGTCACTAAGATTGTCACTTGGGCGGCAGGTTTGGGTGATCGCTCCGAGAATGCTGATTATACTTTTAATAAACGTTTATTAAGGCAAATTGACCGCCGAGTACGTTATTTACGCAAGCTGCTGCCCGAACTCAAAATTGTCTATTACGCACCAGAGCAAGAAGGCAAAGTGTTTTTTGGTGCCACGGTTGAAATTGAAAACGACGCTGGTGACATTAAAACCTTTAAAATTGTCGGCCCAGAAGAAATTTACGACGAACGTAAAGACTACATCTCCATCGACTCGCCCATGGCCCGCGCGTTACTCAAAAAACAAGTCGACGATGAAGCGGTAGTGAGCACACCTCAAGGCGATAAAACCTGGTACATCAATAAGATTAGTTACAAACTAGAGCAGAAATAACTTATCCAAGGAAAACGGAATCAAAGGCGTTAATTGCTATGGTTTTGTTCCGTTAAAAAGAAGTATTGAACAGTTAAGCTTTGCTGCTAGCACTGGGCATGGTGACTCCAACACCACAAAGATATTGCTCCCTGATAGATTCAGCTTTGAAAGACCATGTTGACCCATGAACCATCAATATTAGGAACCATTTTGACGATAGCAAAATTGATTATGTGCGAGGTTGATGACGGTAAACAGGAGGCTTTTTCACAAAGTCAGAGTGCTTGGAGTCAGCTGTCGACGTGTAACGGTTTTGTAGGGCAAGCAGGTGGATGGGAAGCATCGTCAAGCACAGCCATTATTTTAGGTTTTTGGGAATCACAGTTTCACGTGAGTGAATTCATGAGAACAACCCACGATGAGATTTATTTAAATAATAAACAACAATCCACTTACCGTCATTGTTCAGTTAATTACTTCGAACTGATTTCAACTATACCTGGCTCAGAGATTGATTTTTCAGGTGCTGGAGTATTAAGAATCGCTTACTGCTCAAGAGTACTGGACATTGATAGGTTTAATCGAGATCAACAGCTGCTCTGGAACCCTCAACTGTCAACGCAACCTGGATTGCTAGGCGGTCACGTTTGGCGCCATGTTGAACACCATGACTGTTACTTGGTGGTAACGCATTGGGAATCACCAGCAGCTCATGAAATATACGCAAACAATGTATTGCCAAAATTACGGAAGATAGCCCACACTTCGGAGTACATCGAACAACTATTAGGTAAGGTGGTTGTTCTCGATACAAAGTGGAACGTCACATCCTATAACGGTTGATCACCACAGATGACATTCCATCTAACCAGTTTAAACCGGCATAATCATATTGTAGTTTCCCCCAATAAAACATTATCAATTCTTGAAGGTTTGCTCACCCGTTTATGGGCGAAAGTGTATTTAAGATATGGCCTTCGGCCACTAATGTCGTGGCGCTTCGCCCACACCAGACCAAGAGGAAATCAACGGCTATTCCTTCTTGAAACTCCCAATCGCTACATCAAATTTATTTGAATCACCTACAAACTGATGGCCAGTTTCACTCATTCACTACATTCTGGGATTAAGCAGTGTAAGTGAATAGCGAGGTTAAAATTTGCCCCCAAGTATGCAGAACCGCCGTGCACCCAAGCTGACTTTGTAAGTGTTTTCGGGTGATCCAAAATTAACTTAACATTTGCCATACTGCTTCAAACTGTGCGCGGTACAATTACTTCGCTTGTTCATCAAAGCCGATAATTTAGGGGGCCATATTTACTTGGCAGGTGTTAATCTCTAGCAAGTGCATCAACCGGATTCAATTTAGCCGCATTCCGGGCTGGCAGATAACCAAACACAATACCGATTAAGGTCGAGCAGGCAAAAGCTGCCACTATTGACGTACTCGAATAGATCATCTGAAAACTGCTGCCTGTGTAGGTAAATATCATACCGATAAGATAAGCAAGTCCAATCCCCAATGCGCCACCACAAAAACATACCAATACAGCTTCAATCAAAAACTGACGCATAATATCGGTTTGCCTGGCACCAACGGCCATACGAATGCCTATTTCGCGCGTTCGCTCTGTTACCGATACCAGCATGATATTCATTACCCCAATCCCGCCAACTAACAAAGAGATAAACGCGATAGCTGATATCAGTAACGTCATGGTTTCAGATGTTTTTTCAATACTTTTGCGTATCGTATCTGTATTAATAGTGAAAAAATCAACTTTGCCGTGGCGCATAGTCAATAAGCTAATAATGCCTTGCTCTGCCACATCGCTTGATACATTGGCATCTATCCTTACGGTAATATCATTAACATAATTTTGTCTAAGAATACGTCCTGACACCGTGGTATACGGCAACCAAACATTCAGTTCATCACTGTTGTCGGACACACTTTCAATTGGCTTTGTTACGCC
This sequence comes from Shewanella sp. AC91-MNA-CIBAN-0169, assembly GCF_040310165.1. Taxonomy (NCBI): domain Bacteria; kingdom Pseudomonadati; phylum Pseudomonadota; class Gammaproteobacteria; order Alteromonadales; family Shewanellaceae; genus Shewanella; species Shewanella sp. AC91-MNA-CIBAN-0169. The sequence continues at coordinate 64,208 of NZ_JBEOPM010000003.1, read as the reverse complement.
AATAACACGAACAGGAAGGCGGCCGAGAAAAATGACGCTACCTAATGCACTGCCATCAGAAAAAAGCGTTTGCTCAGTATTGGCATCAATGACGGCAACCTGTTCTAACGCGTCGATACTGTCATCGGCAAAATATTGTCCTTTGGCCAACGCATAACCGCGCACCCGAAAATACTCAGTACCCACGCCTTGAACTGAGCCTGTGACGGTTTCACTTGCATAACGTATGGCAACATTGGTCCTAACGGTTGGGGTAACGCTGTCCACATAGGGCAATATTTTAAGCGCATTGGCATCGTCTGCCGTGAGCGACTTAACCCGTTCAGAGCGGCGATCTCCTCGCCCTGTGCCTGGTTTTATTTCAATGGTATTGGTGCCCATTGAGGCAATATTATCCAAAATAGATTGCTGCGAACCGGCACCTAACGCAACCACGGACACCACTGAAGCAATGCCAATAATAATGCCGAGCATCGTCAGAAACGTACGCAAACGATGATTGGACATGGCAATTAACGCCATTTTTAACGCTTCAAGGTATCGCGACCAATTTATCTTCATACTTGCTTGGGAAGATTGTCTGTCTGCGATTAACGAGCTCGTTTCTGCTGGGATACGTTTTTGGGTATCGGCAATGATTTCGCCGTCTTTTAGCTCGATGACGCGATCGGCAAATTCGGCAATATGTGGGTCGTGTGTCACCAAAATAATCGTGTGGCCGTCGCGATGCAGTTCTTGAATGAGTTTCATCATTTCTTCGCCGCTACTGCTATCTAAAGCACCGGTGGGTTCATCGGCCAGAATAATATCGCCACCATTGATTAAAGCTCTGGCCACACTGACACGTTGTTGTTGGCCGCCACTTAGCTGACTTGGTTTATGATCTAAACGATCGCTCAACCCCAGACGAGTCAGTAATTTTTTAGCTTTTTCGTGTCGGGTTTGCGGCCCCTCATTGGCATACAATGCCGGTACTTCCACATTACCAAGCGCAGTTAAATCTCCCAAAAGATGATAGCGCTGAAAGATAAACCCAAAATATTCACGTCGCAGGGCGGCCAATTCATTGTCATCCATACTGGATGTGTCCTGACCATTAATGAAATAACTGCCTGTATTGGGTTTATCCAGACAGCCAAGGATGTTCATTAATGTAGATTTACCGGAACCAGACGCGCCGATAATGGCAATCAATTCACCACGACAGATTTGCAGGTTAATGTTGTTAAGTACCGTCAGCTCCTGCTCTCCGGCGGTAAAAGAACGACTAACACCTTTAATATTTAACAGAACGTCAGCCATGGGTTATAACCTCATCTCTTTGCCAAGACCTGGTGTACGTTGTCCAAGCTTATTGCCTGTAGCTAAACCGGTCATCGAAACTGCGCTGTCTTTAGCTGAAGATTGACTAAGCATGATTTGATCACCTTCGTTAAGCCCAGAGAGGATTTGAGCGTAGATTTTATTGTTAATGCCCACTTCAACATCGCGGTATTCAATGTGGTTGTTTATGATCACTGGCACTTGATACGAAGTACTCGAACCTAATTTGGTGACCAATACCTGTGATGGGACCAGCAAGGTATCTTGCGCATTGGCTAAAATAATCGATACCTGCGCTGTCATGCCAAAGCGCAATAGGTTGTCAGGGTTTTCAACATCAAACAGAGCGTTGTAGTAAATCGCTTCATCATCGCCAATCATCAATGAGCTGTCGTCGCCGCTAAGCAAAGTTGGCCCTGGTTCAATGGTGCGTAATACACCACGGTACTTTTTCGCTGTCGCGCCCAAAATACTGAAATACACGTCTTGCCCAGCACTCACATTGATAATGTCAGCTTCAGATACTTGCGCTTTAATCGTCATTACGTCTAATTGCGCTAGCTCAATAATACTGGGGGTGCCTTGATTGTTATTAACGGTTTGCCCCTCTTCGACCGACACGTAAATCACGGTGCCATCAATAGGTGAACGAATAGTTGTGTAACCTAAATTGAGCTTAGCGTTATCGACACTGATGATTGCTTTGTCTTTTTCAGCACTGAGTTCATCAAGCTCAGCCAGATAAACCGCCAATATCGATTCTGCCGAGTCAAAATCTGATACCGAGGCAGCGCCATTAACCAGCATCTTTTTATTACGAGCATATTCAGACTGTGCGACTTTTATTTGAGCCTGCTTTGCCCGATATTGCGCATCAATACTTTGCAGTGATGCTTGGGCTTCTTTAAGAGCATTTTGTTGAGTTAAGTTATCGATTTGAGCAATCAAGTCGCCCTGTTTTATATTTTGGCCAACGTTCACGTCCATTGTTTCGATTAACCCCGATACTTGAGCACCGACACTGACTAATTTAGACGGATAAAGCACGCCATTGGTCAGTACTACTTTTTCGATGTTGCCGCGTTTAACCACATCGGAGGTAAAGATAGGTTGATCTTGTTGTGCTTGAGTGTACTTGTATCCTACAACGGCAACGATTGCGCCAAGAGTAAGAAGCAGCAAGGTGTTTTTAATGTTCTTTTTCATGTGGATCTCTTAATGTCTTTTTAGTGACTGATCTGCGCTAACAATCTTGTAATAACGGATTTGCGTTTACTTACTATCAATAACAGCAGAAGTCGTATTCAAAGTGGGTTTACACAATGGCAATGTTGACAGCGGATCCATGCTGTCATTATGTGGCTGTGCTTGTTCCGGATGAGCTTCTTGCGGATGAGCTTGTGGTGAATGAGCCCGTTGCGGCGTTTGACAGTGTCGCTCAAAACTCACAGTCAAAGAGTCTGAGTCCAGTACGAAGCCTTGCATGCTTTGTCGAAGCGATATTGCAGACACAGGGGCTGACACTGGGGCAGATACTGGGGCAGATACAGTGGCAGACGAATCGATATCTAAAAATTTGGATAGCGCATACAAATGAAAAGTATACATTTTTTGGCCAGGTCCTTTAGAGCATGGCGGTGCATACTCGTTACGATCATTCACAGTATTACCGCCAAATGAACCAACAGATTGATTTTCTTTACTGCCAGAACCAATACCAGAAGCTTGCGCCGGAATATTGTACACAGTCCAATACCACTTGAGTTCTTCAGGCTGGTTTAGTTTAGGTGCCTTAGTGTCACCTTGAGGTGGAGTGCCTTTGTTATTGTCAGTCGAGTCAGCCTTTGATGCGTTCTTTTCGTTGCCTGTGACATTGTTTGTGAAATGAGGATTAGGCATGTGGTCCATTATCATCACCAATGATTGGGTTCCGTCTGGTACTCCGCGCCAACTTAATGGTGGTGAAATGCCTTCTCCCTCACAGGTAAATTCAACTGGCAATGTCCCCTTATCGGAAAATGCAGGACTGGTGAGTTCAATTGACGGCTTGGCATTAACGGCGGTTGCACTGAGCAACGTTAAAGATAAAATGGCGCCAATAATGTGGGTATTCATGGCCTAATCTCCAATACACTTAAGTTAACGATTAATGAGTTAACTTAAGTGTATCGATTAGGCTTCGCTGATGGATGACAATGTTGTCATTTAACGATGGGTAACAACAGCCGCATCGTCACAACCTCAATATCACTGGGTTCAAGCGTAAGATCGCCACCATGCGCGCGAGCGATTTCTCTGGCTAAACTTAACCCTAAACCACTGCCGGATATGCCTTGGGTATGAGCAGGCTCTCCGCGGTAAAAACGATCAAACAGTTTGGCCCTGACCTCGTGAGATATCGGCAGACAAAAATTGCTAATAACCACTTCTATAGCAGACTCGTTTTGGCGAGCGTGGATAGTGACACCTTTGTGATGAAGGCTATAACGCATTACGTTTACGAGCAGATTATTTAACAGCTGCTTCAGCAACACAATATCGCCTTGTGTGATTAAACCTTTTTCAATAACACAATCAAGCTCCAGTTCATCTGACAGCAAGGTCATATCGGCAATCAACTCATCGACCAATTCAGTGATATTTATCGGTTCAAAATGCAACGCCATAGAGCCAGAATCCGCCTGTGATAGCAGCAACAATTTACGGGTAATAGCCGACAAATGCCCTACTTCATCAAGAATGGCATTGAGATCCAATAGCGATGGGTTTTCAGACAACACAGCTTGTTCAAGCTTACCTCTTAGCACTGTAAGTGGTGTTTTTAGCTCATGAGCGGCATCAGCCGTAAAACGAGAAACTTGTTGAAAACTGTCCTCTAGGCGATCGAGCATCATATTGTATGCATCAATCAACATTTTGAATTCTTTGTCTTCTTTATGCTCAGGCAAGCGATGGCTAAGATCTTTTTGGGTCACCTTATCCATGGCTTTATGTAATCTGTTTATTGGTTTAATGGTATTGGTCGAGATAATCCATGCGCCTAGAATACTGAGCAGTAATGAAAAAGGAATAACCACACCCAACGCGGTCAGCAAGGTATTCGTTAACTGATTTGTGGTGGCTGCAATATCCACAGCGATAAAACTTTGTTGGTTTGAGGTTTGAAATAAGCTCGCTCGCCATCGGTTTTGCTGATGTTCAAAAAAGGCCAGCTGACAAACCGCGTCGGCTTTATTGTTGTGGGGTAATATGAGTGACTCAGCGCGTAGCCAATTTAAGCGACTTATCACGCCTTGTACGTCTACACCGTCTGGCGCGGTTAAAAAGCCTTGCTCAGCAGAACCGACAGACAGCATTAATTGACTAGGTGAATTGATTCGTAACTTGTCTGTTAAATCAGTCATTAACCGATCACCCGAAATGGGTGTATCGTTTGAATCTCTTATATTCATTGCAGAATTATTGACATCATGCAAAGTACGTTTGCGTATTAAACGTTTTGCTTCCATACAAAGGCGAGAATCGAGGTGAGTCAATTCTACAGTCATAATACGCGACCAACTTAGGCTGATAACCAACGTAAGCACAGCGGTTACCGTTAAAATTGATATGGCAAAAATACGAGTACGAAAATGCATATTAACACCTTATCGAATGCTCAGGCGATAGCCTGTGCCGCGGACAGACTCAATGGCGCCGACCATTTTTCCGGCCTTCTCTAAAGAAGCCATCTTACTGCGGATACGTTTAATGCACACATCGACAACATTGGTACAAGGATCAAAGTCGTATCCCCAAACATGCTCCAACAACTGCCCCCGGGTTAACACTTGGTTGGGTGAACGCATTAAATGTTCAAGCAGGCTAAATTCTCGACTAGTAAGTTCGACCGATTGTCCCTGACAATTAAGGCTGCGATTAATACAATCAAGTTGCAATGCACCTACTTCGACAACATGCTGTTGTGTGCCGCCATGCCGACGTAATAAGGCTTGAATGCGAGCATGCAACTCTTCAACATAAAATGGTTTAGCTAAGTAATCATCTGCGCCCATGTCTAACCCTTGAACGCGGTCACCCAATTCATTACGTGCTGTAAGCAAAATAATGGGCGTATCGACACCTTGTTGACGCAGCGAACGAAGAATATCCAAGCCATCTCTGCCCGGAAGCATAATGTCGAGAATAATCACATCATAAGTATTGTTGCTTGCCGCCTGATAACCTTGATTACCATCGGCACAATGAGTGACATCGAAATTTTTGGCGCGCAAACCTTCACAGATAAAATCTGCAATTTTTTGTTCATCTTCGACAAGCAATACGTTCATTGAGTTTTATCCTTGGGAAACACTTAAAAGTATCTCACCTGACGCATCGCACTCGCAACCTATATGACAACATTGTCATTTAACAGATTAAGACTGGCCATACAGGATAAAATTTCAACAACCTAATGAGAGCGGAGTAGATAAACAGCATTGATGTTCGAAGGGTGATTCAATTTTTATCTAACATGCTAATTAGATATTAAAGGTATTGACCGAAGGAGGCGGTTACACATCCTGATGATGTTGACCATTGATTAGTGTAGTATTTTTAAACTAAAAGCATGATATCTAAATGCTCCTCACTAATATTGAAAGGTCATTCTTAGAGATTAAACATGTTTAATTTTCAACCATTATGCTGACTCGAATTGATCTACATCTAATTTTATTGCTCTACGTCCTTGTAAACTGATCATTCAATCGTTATCTGGAAGGCTATAAAAAGGTCTTCCTTATCTATTATCAAAAAGGAGTCAGATATGTCATTACAAGGAAAAGTAGCGCTAGTCACTGGCGCAGCTCAGGGCATAGGACGTGCCATTGCACTTCGTTTAGCAAAAGATGGAGCAGATGTTGCCATCGTTGATCTAAACGAAGAAAAAATGCTCGCAGTATCTCTTGAGGTCGAAGCCCTAGGTCGAAAATCAACTACTTTTAAAGCTGACATTAGCGACCGAAAACAAGTTTATGCCGCTATAGACCATGTAGAAAAAGCCTTAGGTGGATTCGATATTATGGTGAATAACGCAGGTATTGCGCAAGTTCAAGCCATAGCAGATATTACTCAAGAAGAAATGGATAAAATCCAAAAGATCAACGTAGACGGAACCCTTTGGGGTATTCAAGCCGCGGCAAAGAAATTCATCGAACGCAAGCAAAAAGGCAAAATTATCAGTGCCTCTTCCATTGCGGGCCATAACGGGTTTGCTTTACTGGGCGCATATTCGGCGACTAAATTTGCAGTGCGTGCGTTAACTCAGGCTGCAGCACAGGAATATGCTAGCGCAGGTATTACAGTCAATGCTTATTGCCCTGGTGTGGTCGGAACCGATATGTGGGTCGAGATTGATAAACGTTTTTCTGAAATTACTGGGGCCCCAATAGGTGAAACCTATAATAAATACGTGAAAGGCATTGCCCTTGGTCGTGCGCAAACACCTGTAGATGTCGCCAACTTTGTTTCATATTTAGCGGGTCCAGACTCTGATTACATGACAGGTCAGGCGCCACTGATCGATGGCGGTATGGTTTACCGTTAATAATAACCAAATGGTCCCAAAATGCAGGATTGTATATTTTGATCTGTCTTGGGTATATGGTTTAAAAATTGTGGGCTCATATTGAGAGTAACAACATAGCCTGCAGTTTTTAGCTCTGTGATTAACAACCATGTGAACATAGGCTGGACTCTAATCAGTACCCATCTTAGGTGAGCATGTCTATTGCTAGTAAAGTTGCACACTAGGGCTTTAATTTCCTGCTTAATATTCTTTATTTTTTACTGTTAAACTTAATATCCATTGTTCTCGAAAGTCTTTCTGAATACGTGAATGGATAAAAAGAGTTATCGCCATCGCTATAAAACCGCCAAGACTTGCCAGGGCCATATCTTTATGTGCATCCCAAACATCTCCCTGTGTGCCTAAATATGCCATTCCTAGCTCGCCACCAAATGCTTCAGCGGCGCCCCACTCAATCAATTCATATAGCATCGATGTTGCCATAATAAGATTTAAAGGCGTTAAATAACTCCAAAAGCCTTTCAAACCAGCAATCCGACAATACAAATCTCTAACTGGATATGCCAATAAAAGACCGTATGCCAAATGAATCAATCTATCAAAATTGTTCCTGGTCCAGCCCATATATTCATTAAGGCTAAAGTTAAAATACGACGTTAAAAATGCATCATAGGGAACATTGGAATAAGTATAATATGAACCTATTTCATGCAAGCTCATAAAGGCAAATATCAAACTATAAGAGAGTCGCGATAATGGGCATTTCTTATACGTAAAAAAAATGAACATGGCAGATAAGACAACGAGTACATTTTCAAGCGCCCAATCGGCTCGATCATAAGGCGATATAGAAATGACTAGGAATTCAATACCAAAGATGACTGACAGAATGAGAAAGTATCGTTTATGTTCCATAATATTTTTAGCCATTGTGAATTAACGGTAATCTTACAGGAGTCCAAAAGTCTGCTGTAGATGTCTTCTCATCCATAGCATGTAGAGCTCAATCACGTCTAATCACACCACAAAAGGGAGGACAACAGACGCCTACTGCGACTTACAAATTGATTATTTTAGTCCGACATCATGCATTTATAGATTAATAATGAAGATAATACGCTTTATTTTTCTACAATAACCCTATACACAACATTCTCCCTATTTACTTCACAATCACGCACTGAACTTATTTACGCCCAAGTATTCTTAAGATACGAAGGAACAAGTTGATGATGTCCATGTACAACGCAGCTGCGCTATCAATCGCATTATCGAGTGTTTTGGGTATCTGATTAGCCCGCCCCCAGTCATACCCAATATAGCCACAGAAAATCAGCACCACTATCCAATCAAGAATCCCATGGTGGATCCCAAAAACAAATATCTCAATCAACTCCACAACAATAACAAGCAGCAGGGCGATACTGAGTGCACCAGATATTTTTTTAAAAAAAGCAGGAAACATAGACCCTAAGCACATCATGCCAATGGTCACTAAGCCAGTAATCCGAATCGCTTCAGATACAATGGAGGCATCGTAGCCACTCACCACCAAGTTAATAATTAAACCAAAGGGAATAACGACAAAATTGTAACCAATAAAACTCACCAGTGGATTACTAGACTTATTAAACAGATACAGACCAAAAAAGCATGAAGCAAAGTACCCAATAAAGAAAATCCAAGGATTAACATCCGCTATCGATTGAGGATCGATATTTGTGACCATCAACCAGTTCATAGCAAAACCCCAACAAAGGGTTAAACCGATAGCAAAATTATAGGCTGTCGCACTAATGATGGGGTCAGTAGTACTGCTTCTTTTAAATACATTTACTTCCATGTTACTTCCTCGTAGCTGTTGGTAAAACGCTTTACTAATAGACCATTGACAGTAAGCTATACCAATTTACAGCGTAGCCAACTGTTTTGTGTCTTTGCTGAGTTTATTGCCAATTGAAGTTACGCCAATAACGATTCAAATTGTCGCGATTAATCCTGAATAAACGGCAATAATGTCAAACACAACCAAATTCCTTATGTAAATTCCTTTTGTAACTTCCTTGTGTAAATTCCCTTTGTAAATTGACTTCCAAGTCAGTACGTTATGTTAACTTAAAGATGGACTACAATACCTTAGCGTTTAAAATCTAAAATAAGTCAACGTTAGCGTTATTGCCAGTGAGTCAACAGGACAAATTCACTGAGCTTCAGCACGAAAACTGATGTTAACAAGCGAGCATAATCGAAGCGTAAGGATAAAGATAACCCTTAATAGAGATGACGATAATGATTTTAAACGAAATGATGACTAGACAATATTTGCACGAAATATAACCAAAACTAAATCGTGAAAGGTGTAGTATTCTAAGCCAAAGATACTGGTGATTTTTAACAAGCAAAACAGGGGTTTCAACTTGTTAATGTCTCAGTTTGAACAACATAATAATTAAACTTATTGCGAGTGCATTATGATCAATCAGCTGCAGGAAAAATATCAACTGTCACTATTGTTGCTACTCAGCGCCGTGGCTGTATTGGGGATTTCTCCTTTTGTGGTGATACGTTATCTTGCTGGTAACTTTACGGCTGCAATTATTGATATTACGCTGATATTAGGCATCATAGCGCTAGTTACTTATGCACATTATGTAAAAAAAATCCGCATCGTAAGCGCGGTGATAGCAATATTTATTAATGTCGGTGTTGTCGTTATTGTTATTGCTAACGGAATAGATAGTTTTTTGTGGATTTACCCTGTTTTCGCCAGCACTTTTGTTCTGGTAAAGCCAATTGAAGCCCTTGGTATTAATGCTGTCGCCGGCGTTGCTGTAGTAAAACTATCTAACATTTTTGCCACCATATCAGAGGACTCCTTCATTGTGACAAACTTGATGTTGTCATTGTGTGTTTTCGTTTATGCCAGCCACAGTGCCAAGCAATTTCGCTTGCTGGAAGATCTCAATACGATAGACCCACTCACAGGTGCATTTAATCGCCGCGCCATGAGTTCAGATATGAATGAGGTGTTATCCAACGCCGATAGCCACAGTATTAGGCAGTGGCTAGCCATCCTAGATTTAGATTACTTTAAGAGGGTTAATGATAAATTCGGTCATGCTGTGGGCGACCAAATCCTTAAAAATTTTGTGACGATTACCACTTCGCACATTGGTAAATATGATCGGCTTTATCGCTTTGGCGGGGAGGAGTTTGTGCTATTAATTCCCGAGAGCAGTAATCAACAACCAGCGTATTTTGACAGCCTGAGAACGGCGATTAAAAAAGAATTGAAAAATCCAGATGGCGAAGAAATAACCGTGTCATTTGGTGTCGCACTCTGGGTTCCAGGTACAACGGCAGACACATGGCTACAACGCGCAGATGAAGCACTTTATCTCGCAAAAAACAGAGGTCGTGATGATGTCGTCTTCAGTGACTAATACATAGGCACGAAAGGCTTTACCCTCACAGATTAATGTATTGAAAATTAATCTAAAAAAATGGGAAGTAGTAACCTCTTTTGTTCGTAGTGGGCATAAATGAGTTTACAAAGCTTGCGCCACATAATCCCTAAATCAACATAATCCCTAAATCAACATAAGCAAACAACTTATCTTCCCGTCGTAGCAGCTCATTTTTTCACTCAAAAAAATAGGCTCAAGTCGTTAAACTTGAACCTATTTACGGGTTATTTAAAGCAGGTCATAACCTTAGGTTAAAACCAAGCGACTGAGCGAGAAGACTTAACTAAATTACCTCGCTAAATTACGTAATACATAATGCAAGATGCCGCCATGTCGGTAATAACTAAACTCATTAGGGGTATCAATGCGGATTTTAGCTTCAAACGAATGTTGCTTACCCGCTTTGTCGGTCACTGATACATTCACGGTTTTCTGCTCGGCGCTTACCGCAGGAATACTAAATTGCTCTTCACCTGTGAGGTTTAGCGATTCTGCACTGTCATCAGGCATAAACTGCAGTGGCAAGATACCCATTCCAACCAAATTAGAACGGTGAATACGCTCATAACTTTGCGCGATAACCGCTTTTACCCCCAACAATGCAGGCCCTTTGGCCGCCCAGTCTCGTGAGCTACCGGTGCCATATTCTTTACCTGCCAGCACAATACAAGGCGTACCTTGTTGCTGATACTGCATAGCGGCATCAAATACTGTCATCGACTCACCGTTAGGCATTGAACGTGTCCAACAGCCTTCGGTTCCCGGTGCCAGCAGGTTTCTTAGCCTTACATTGGCAAAGGTGCCGCGCATCATTACTTCATGGTTGCCACGGCGTGAACCGTAAGAGTTAAAGTCCTTAATGGCGACTCCAGCTTGCTGTAAATAGTCTCCGGCAGGGCTGTCTGGGGCAATAGATCCCGCAGGTGAAATATGGTCGGTAGTGACCGAATCACCTAACTTAAGTAAACAACGGGCATTGTCGATAGCCATAATTTTCGGTATTTCGGCACTGATCCCATCAAAAAATGGCGGCTGTTTAACATAGGTGGAATCGGGCCAGTTATATTTTTGGCTCTGTACCACCTCAAGCCCTTGCCAGTCTGCGTCGCCGCTGTATACATCGGCATAACGGGAAACAAACATCTCACTTTGCACCGCGCTGGCCATGACCTGCTGGATTTCCTGATTGTCTGGCCAGATATCTTTTAAATACACCGCATTACCATCAGCATCTTCACCCAATGGCTCAGTGACCATATCGGCTTTCATATTACCGGCCAATGCATATGCCACCACTAATGGCGGCGATGCTAAGTAATTGGCTTGCACTTCTGGATGGATACGTCCATCAAAGTTACGGTTGCCCGACAACACCGAACACACCTTTAACCTGCCCTGTTGTATCGCTTCGCTGACGGGTTGAGGCAATGGGCCGGAATTACCAATACAAGTGGTACAGCCGTAGCCAACCAACTGAAAGCCTAGTGCATCTAAATCGACATTAAGACCTGATTTTATTAAATAATCCGTCACTACCTGTGAGCCAGGTGCAAAGCTGGTTTTCACCCACGGTTTAACCTGTAAGCCTTTTTCACGAGCGTTTCTGGCCAATAGTCCGGCGGCGATTAACACCGATGGATTAGAGGTATTAGTACAGCTGGTTATCGCCGCTATCACTACCGCGCCAGCTTCCAGCACAAAGTCTTTATCTCGATAACGGCAAGCAACACCGGTACTACCATCAACGACGGAAACTTGCACTGATGGGCCACCCTCGCTTGCCAGCTCGTCTTTACCTTCGGCGTCGATGTGGCTAACAGGGATCTGACTATCCAACCACTGACGGAAACTGACTCCAGCTTGCTCAAGTGCAATTCTGTCCTGTGGCCTTTTGGGGCCAGCGATAGAAGGCACAATACTGCCTAAATCCAGTTGTAAGCTGGCGTGATAACAGGCTTTGTTGTCGGATGCACTGGCCCACATACCCATCTGTTTAAGATATGCCTTGATCAGCGCGATATGCTCTGGATCACGACCAGTAAGCTTTAGGTAATCTAGTGTTTGTTGGTCAATCGGGAAAATGCCACAAGTAGCACCGTATTCTGGCGCCATATTGGCAATGGTCGCCCTATCGGCCAAGGTTAATTGATCGACACCGGCACCAAAAAATTCAACAAACTTACCTACCACGCCAAATGAGCGCAGTTGTTCGGTCACGGTTAACACCAGATCGGTAGCGGTAACCCCTGGAGGCAATTTACCGATAAATTCAAATCCGACAATTTCGGGTAACAACATCGTCACGGGTTGGCCTAACATCGCGGCCTCAGCCTCAATGCCGCCGACGCCCCAACCTAATACCCCCAAACCGTTGATCATGGTGGTATGAGAATCGGTTCCGACTAAGGTGTCTGGATACAATAGGTTATCTTCATCTTCTTTGACAAAGACCACTCTCGCCAGATATTCCAGATTGATTTGGTGCACGATACCGCGCCCGGGCGGTACCACTTTAAAGTTGTCGAAGGCTTGCTGACCCCAACGCAAAAACTGATATCGTTCGCGGTTTCGTTGAATTTCAATGGCAGTATTTTTTTGCAACGCCCCTGTTTCGGCAAATACATCGACCATCACTGAGTGGTCAATAACCAGCTCCACCGGGTTCAGTGGATTAATAGCGTCGGCATTGCCGCCCAATGTCACGATTGCATCACGCATAGCGGCTAAATCGACGACTGAAGGTACACCGGTAAAATCTTGTAGAATGACTCGAGAAGGGACAAAGGCAATTTCGGTTTCAGACCAGTTATCCAGATCCCAGCGGGCCAAAATTTCAATATCCTTCGGCTGGACAAATTCCGAATTTTCATAACGCAGTAGATTTTCTAATAATATTTTTGCCGCAAAGGGTAAGCGGGATAAATCGTAGTGTTCTGCTAGTCGATCAAAGCTGTAATACCGGAAAGTTTTGTCATTACTTTCAATCTGTTTCAATAATTGCATAGAATCGTTCATTACTGATCTCCCTATAAACGTTTACTGGCACTTCCTGCTAAGCTTAGTGAACACACTAACATATCCCAATCAAAAATCGAGTCGAAAACCTTATGAGTAAGATACGTATAGAATATGACAGCATGGGGAAAGTTCAGGTGCCAGATGATGTTTATTACCAGGCGCAAACTCAACGTGCACGAGATAACTTTCAGTTTTCTGAGCGACGCTTTCCGTCGCTAGCAATACTCGCCCTACTCGACATAAAATCAGCTGCAGCACAGGCTAATAGCCAACTCGGCTTGTTAGATAACGCTATGGCCAAAGCAATTCAACAAGCGATTATCGCCAGTAAGAAGCTTGATTTTTCGCAGCACTTTCCAATTGATTTGTTCCAAACAGGCTCTGGCACCAGTTCTAATATGAATGTTAATGAGGTGATTGCCAGCCTCGCTAGCGACATTTTACAGGCAAAAGTTCATCCTAATGATCATATTAATATGGGTCAAAGCAGTAACGATGTGGTGCCCGCCTGTATTCATATTAGTACGGTTAGGCAATTAAAGGGCTTATTATATCCGGCCATTCAGGGCTTAAGTGACAGATTAACGTTTTTGGCCGATGAGTATTCAAATACAGTCAAAACTGGTCGCACCCATTTAATGGACGCCATGCCGATTACACTTGGCCAAGAACTGCAATGCTGGCAACAACAGCTAAACGGTGCTCAAGCTAGGGTACAGCAAGTAGCGCTGAGCCTGCATCATTTGCCATTGGGCGGCACTGCGGTGGGCACTGGCGTTAATTGTGACCCCAATTTTGCCAAACTTGCATGTGATGATTTACAACAGCAAGATCAGATCCCTTGGCAGGCGGCGCCAATCCCTGCGTTGTATATGAGTAGCCAAGATCACACCTTAGCCATGGCTTCGGCGCTCAAAGGGTTAGCGGTTACGTTATTGAAAATCGCCAATGATTTACGCTGGATGAACTCTGGCCCTGTTGCAGGACTACAAGAAATTAGCTTAACGGCGCTGCAACCGGGCTCATCGATAATGCCCGGTAAGGTTAACCCCGTTATCCCAGAAGCCGTAGCCATGATTGCCGCTGAAGTCATCGGCAATGAAGCAACCATCACCATCGCGGCACAATCGGGTAATTTTCAGTTGAATGTGATGCTGCCACTGATTGCCGACAAACTACTGTCCAGTATTGATTTATTAACCCATGCCTGCCAAGCCATGACCGATAAAGTGTTTGCCGAATTTAAGCCCAATGCAGAACATTTGACCCAGGCATTAGAGAAAAACCCCATTCTAGCTACCGCACTTAATTCAGTAGTGGGGTACGATATGGCCGCAAAAATTGCTAAACGAGCAGATAAAGAACATAAATCAGTATTAGCCATTGCGCTTGAAGAAACCGATTTAGACGAAGATAAACTCCAAGCGATACTCGACCCGTTGCATCTGGCAAAACCTAATGAATAACAGCCACCAAACTGACAATAGTTGGGTGAATAACATAAATTTGAGATTGAAGATGTTAGCTGTTAGATGTTAGATGTTAGCCATCACTCAAGTCGGTAAAAGTGCAATGGTGAATGAAAAATCGTGAGTAGTGAGTCGTAAGAAGTCTGCCGATATCCGTTGTCTCAGTGATATCGGCGGTAAACGTTATGACTCGTCATCTAGCGTCATTGCCTCTTTTATTTCATCACTGCCAAATCCTTTACGGGATAAATAGGCATACGCTTTCGACTTTTCTTTATAGTCCGCTAAGTTATAGCGTTTCTTAGCCAGTTCATTTTTGCAGCTTTGATAAAAATCGACGTCTTCTGTTAGCGTTAGTTGGTACAAGGTTTCTTCAAAGTCGCTTACATCAATCAGTCGCTGCTTTAATTCCTGCAAGATAAGGGTTTTACCTTTGCCTTTATTAAACAGTTTGATTATTTCAGTGGTTAAATCGGCTTTGTCGGCTTTGAGGGCTAATTTACTGCGCAGGGTTTCACGTTGTGGATGTTGTGCTAATGCGTGATCAATTTCAGCCCGAGAGAAACCTTTTGTGGTCATCTGGGAATAGACTTTTTCTATGTTGGTACCATAGAAATTTTCAAACCGACTCAGCAATCGCGATGTGGCTAACTCAAAAAGGTCCACTGTTTGCTCGTGCATCACTTGCTCAATCGCGGTATCAATCTCTGTAGCACTTACGCCGCGCAGCTGTAACTTACGTCTTATGGCACCAATACCGATTTCGTTACTAAAAGCTAACTCGCAGTAACGTACCGCAAAGTCAAAATCACTTTTTAAATAACCGCCCTCGATGAGTCTGGCGAGTACGGTATCAATCCATTGTTGATTGTCGGTTTTACGCTCAAGCTTGGTGCGAATTTCGTTAATGGTAAAGTCTTGCTGGCCAAGATGCCAATAAGCACTATTAAAAACGTTATCGATGGTTTTGGCTTGACGTAGTGGTGGACGCTGCATAAAAATTAATCTTACCTTAACATAATCAAAATGAGTGTAGCAGTTCAGTCAGTTATTGAGAAAGATCTAGATATTTCATTGTTTAAATGATTTAAAAAACCGCCTTTATAGTGAATGGAATACAGATTTTTAAATGGATTATAGAGTTATTTATTGATGAAGACTTGTTGTACTAAAGCTGCATCATTAGTCACTTAGCAGCATTATCCGCAACGGAACATCAATGGATAGAAGATCTTTATACTCGAGTCATAAGACGATTATTGCTTGTCTATTTGACGTTGCTGAACTGGCGGTGACAGCCGCTAATAACCTTAATAGATAATCTGCTGTCCCCCAAGCATTTATTGCGATATCGATTGGTAACAATACAGAAGCCAGAAAATATTTTAGATCGAAAAAAATATGATCCTCACAACCCCTCAAGGGCGTATCTATAGATGTTAGGATTGTTGAATTAAGGCGCTTGTATCTGATGACATCCACCCATCTATATTAGGTGTATGGATCACAGATTTGTGATTTTTGAGCTATCGACAAGTAACAAAACAGTTAAACATGTAAATAAACAGTATAGATATTGTTCGAATTCAAGTTTATTTAATAATTCCGCTGTTTTACTACTCTGATTTACTTTCAATCAATAGCGCCTTCTTGTTATTCTCCTGCCAATGAAAATCGTCAGCTGGATCTATTGATTCAACTACCCACTCCTTTGAGCTCGTTTGGAATCGTTTCTTGAATCTAACTCTTTGCCGATACCTAGCTAAGCCGCTTAATCGCATCGCAAGGCTGTCTAAATTGAGTAAAGCACATTTAACGTTGTGTTTCGGGTTACTGTTGCTGCAACCCTTAGCTGATTCATTATCTATGTCGATGGGGCATGTCGTCGATATCAGTGAATTTATTGCCGTTGTTGACACTTTACTAGCTGAAGTTATGGGCGCTAGCTTTCTGGGCCTACTAATATTAAACCCATTGGTGATCGAGCAATTTTGGCGTTTATTCAATCTCAATTCTACATTTTGTAATCTTCTTGCTCTTAGCTACGCGCTAAGTGCCTTATCTGTTGTTGCCCCTAAATCCCTTGAATACACGGCACATGGTTGCCGCGCCCCTCCTCTACAAGCTTAAATATTTTAATTTAAATACATCATTCGCAAAATCTATATTGCCTTAAGACGTACGCCAAAATCACTGTTAATTGATTTGAGCGAGTCCTTTGGTGCAGTTATTTGCATTCGATGATTATTCTGCAACTGCCGATCCCCCAATTGGTAGCGTAGTAAGCTTTTAAGGTGAGAGGAATCTTCCTTTGTTAATTCGAAATTTAAGTAAACCAGCGCTAGCTGCATTAGCATTTATGCTCGCAGGCTGTGAAGGCGGCGTGCTGGATCCCAAGGGTCAAATCGGTATAGATGAGAAGCATCTCATTATTGTGGCGACATTACTGATGCTGATTGTGGTTATTCCGGTGATTTTCATGACCTTGTATTTTGCCTGGAAATACCGTGATGGCCGCGATGAAGAAATTTATGCACCTAAATGGGCGCACTCAACCGCTATTGAAATTGTGGTGTGGGTTGTACCAATTGTTATCGTGATCATTCTTGGTGTTATCACTTGGAATTCGACCCATGACTTAGACCCCTATAAACCGCTTGTTCATGATGCTAAACCGGTAAAAGTTGAAGTGGTGTCACTGGATTGGAAATGGTTATTTATTTATCCAGAATATGGTATTGCTTCGGTTAACGAATTGGCCTTCCCTGCGAACGTGCCGGTTAACTTCAAAATCACTTCAGACACGGCAATGAATTCATTTTTCATTCCGCAGTTAGGCAGTCAAATCTACTCAATGGCTGGCATGGCGACCAAGTTACACCTTATCGCAAACGAGCCTGGTACTTTTAAAGGTATTTCAGCTAACTACAGTGGCGCTGGTTTTGCGGGCATGAAGTTTAATGCCATTGCGACTGCAACAGCCGGCGATTTTGATGCGTGGGTTGCCAAAATAAAACAACAAGGGAATACCTTGGATGTTGAGCAATATGAGCAACTAGCTCAAAAGAGCGAAAATAATCCTGTTCAATATTATGGGTCAGTGCAAAAAGGCATGTTTAACCACATTGTTATGCAATACATGCACCCTGACTCGAATATGAAACCAATGGACAGTATGGAAGGCATGGAAGGTATGCATGACATGGGCAACATGAAATCAATGTCTGGTATGGAACATACCGAACATATGAAAGATATGCAGCATATGAAAGACATGGACGCTGAACAACATTCTGGACTTTCATCCCCTACACACTCAACCACAGAGCACTCTTCGACTGCTTCTGGGGAGGCGGAGTAATCATGTCATTTCTTGGAAAATTAACACTCGAGTCTATTCCGTATCATGAACCCATTATTATGGTGACCCTAGCGGCTGTCGCCATTATTGGTGTCATCATTGCGGCCTTAATTACTAAACATCAAAAATGGGGCGTGCTTTGGCACGACTGGTTAACCTCGGTTGACCACAAAAAACTCGGTATTATGTATATCGTATTAGCGATGGTAATGCTGGTCCGTGGTTTTTCTGACGCGATTATGATGCGAACTCAGCAAGCACTTGCCACTAACGGCGCTGCGGGCTATTTACCACCAGAACATTACGACCAAATCTTCACAGCCCACGGCGTGATCATGATTATCTTTATGGCAATGCCATTTATGATTGGTCTGATGAACTTGGTCGTGCCATTACAGATTGGTGCTCGCGATGTCGCATTCCCATTCTTAAACAACTTAAGTTTTTGGCTAACCACCTCTGGCGCGGTGTTAATTAACATATCGCTAGGACTCGGTGAGTTTGCTAAAACCGGTTGGGTAGCTTATCCGCCATTGTCTGAGCTGGCATACAGTCCGGGGGTGGGGGTTGATTATTATATCTGGGCCTTGCAGATATCCGGTATCGGGACAACCTTAACTGGGGTGAACTTTATCGCCACCGTGTTAAAAATGCGTGCACCTGGCATGAAGCTAATGCAAATGCCTATTTTCACTTGGGCCTGTACTTGGGCTAACGTGTTAATCGTTGCATCATTCCCAATTTTAACCGCTGTTTTAGGCATGTTGACCTTAGACCGTTATTTAGATTTCCACTTCTTTACCAATGATGGTGGCGGTAACGCCATGATGTACATCAACCTGTTTTGGGCTTGGGGTCATCCTGAAGTATACATTTTGGTATTACCGGCTTTCGGTATTTTCTCTGAAGTGTTTTCAACCTTTACCTCAAAGCGTTTATTTGGTTACACCTCAATGGTGTGGGCAACCGGTGCGATTTCGGTGCTTGGTTTTATTGTGTGGTTACACCATTTCTTTACCATGGGTTCAAGCGCTAACGTTAACGCCTTCTTCGGCGTAATGACCATGGTGATTGCGGTGCCGACCGGGGTAAAACTGTTTAACTGGCTATTTACCATTTATCGCGGCCGTTTACGTTTTACCGTGCCAGTATTGTGGTCTTTAGGCTTTATGGTGACCTTCACCATCGGCGGCATGACCGGGGTATTGTTAGCATTACCTGGTGCCGATTACGTACTGCATAACAGCTTGTTTTTAATCGCCCATTTCCATAACACCATTATTGGTGGTGCGGTATTTGGTTACATGGCTGGTTTTGCTTACTGGTTCCCTAAAGCGATGGGTTTCACACTCAATGAACGCTTAGGTAAGGCATCATTTTGGTGCTGGCAAATTGGCTTCTATGTGGCCTTTATGCCGTTGTACGTGCTTGGTTTTATGGGCATGACACGTCGTATTAACCACACCGACAACCCAGCGTGGAACTTCTGGCTTTACTTTGCCGTAGTCGGCGCATTTATCATTCTTGTGGGTATTATTTTACAGTTTGTCCAATTGTATGTGAGCTTCCGTGACCGTGAGCAAAACCTGGATACCACAGGCGATCCATGGAATGGCCACACGCTTGAATGGTCAACATCTTCACCCCCACAGTTTTATAACTTTGCTCAGTTAGATCCTGTAACTGACATTGATGCGTTCACCGACATGAAAGAAAAAGGCACTGCCTATCAACGTCGTGAAACATACCAGCCGATCCACATGCCTAAAAATACTGCCAGCGGTATTGCTATGGCCGCGTGTATTACGGCCATGGGCTTTGCTGCTATTTGGCATATTTGGTGGTTAGCCATTGTCGGTTTTGCCGGTACGTTTGTGTTGTTTTTACTGCGCGCTTACGACAATGACGTTGACTATTACGTGCAGCCAGATGAAGTCGCACGTATTGAAAATGCACACTTAGATAACGTAGCAAGGGGCCGATAATGAGTATTGCTATTCAAGCAGATTTACACGTGGCTCACGCTGCAGATCACCATGATGATCATCATGACACTAGCGGTAACACCTTGTTCGGTTTTTGGATTTATCTAATGACCGACTGTATTTTGTTCGCCTCTGTGTTTGCGACTTATGCGGTGTTGTTTATGAACACCGACGGTGGTGTGTCGGGTAAAGATATTTTCGAATTAGATTTCGTGCTTATCGAAACCGCCGCCTTGTTGGTCAGTAGTATTACTTATGGCTTTGCCATGATTTGCGCAAGACACCAAAAGAAAGCTGCAACTTTAGGCTGGTTATTAATCACCTTTGCGTTGGGTTGTGTGTTTATCGCGATGGAAGTGTACGAATTTCATCACTTAATTGAACATGGCAATGGCCCAGATCGCAGCGCCTTTTTATCAGCATTTTTTGCCTTAGTTGGCATGCATGGCTTGCATGTTACCGCGGGCTTAATTTGGATGCTGATCATGATGGTCGAAGTCGTCAAGTGCGGTTTAAATAATCGCAGCATCACCCGCTTGAGTTGCTTAAGTTTGTTTTGGCATTTCTTAGACATCGTGTGGGTGTGTGTGTTTACCGTTGTTTATTTGTTAGGAGTCTTGTGATGAGCAATGCACATTCAAGTCATGCCGAGGGCGACTTTGGCGCTAGCGTTAAGTCATATTTAGTCGGCTTTGTATTATCAGTGATCTTAACCGGTATTCCATTTTGGTCGGTAATGACTCACAGCTTTGATCATGACACCACCTTATGGATTGTCGTCGCTGCGGCTATCGTGCAAATCGTGGTGCACTTGAAATACTTCCTCCATTTAGATTTTTCTAAAGAAGGCAGAATCAATACATTCTCGTTCTTATTCACGGCCTTGATTATTGTCATGGTTGTGGGTTTGTCTGTGTGGATTATCTACGCAGCCAATGAATTGATGATGTAACCGACAGCTAGCATGAATAATCAAGGTCAATCTATGTCAGCACAATTAACCTCACGCTTACGAGGATATGTTCAGGTAACCAAACCAGGCATCATCATGGGCAATTTAATTTCTGTCGCAGGCGGCTTTTTACTCGCGGCTCAAGGCAATGTTGATATGACCTTGATGTTTGCCACCATGATAGGTTTATCTTTGGTGGTAGCGTCGGGTTGCGCAATCAATAACTGCATTGATCGCGACATCGACGCCAAGATGAAGCGTACTCGAAACCGAGTTACCGTTACCGGTGAAATATCAGTACAAGCGGTATTGAGCTTTGGTATTGGTTTGGGTGTTGTAGGCTTTACCATGCTGGCGATATTCACTAATAGCTTAGCGGTGTTATTTGCCGCCATTGGCTATGTGGTTTATGTCGGGGTGTACAGCCTGTACATGAAACGCAACTCGGTTTACGGCACCCTAGTAGGCAGTTTTTCGGGTGCCGTGCCACCGGTCGTTGGCTATTGTGCGGTCACCGGGCAAATGGACATGGGCGCAATTATTTTGCTGCTGATGTTTAGCCTATGGCAAATGCCCCACTCTTATGCGATTGCGATTTTTCGCTTTGACGACTACGCCGCTGCTAATATTCCGGTATTACCGGTTGCCCAAGGCATGGCTAAAGCTAAGTTGCATATCGTGTTGTACATTGCTGTTTTTGCATTGGTTAGCGCACTATTACCGCTGGCGGGTTACACAGGTATTGCCTTTATGGCCGTGACCTTTGCCACCAGTTTATGGTGGCTAGCGATGGCGTTAAAAGGTTATCGTCGCGGCATCAATTTGCAGTCTTGGGCTAGACAAGTATTTGGATTTTCCATTATTACCATTACCGCATTAAGCGTGACCATGGCATTGGACTTTCAAGTAGTAACCTAAGCGCCTTTACTTACATTGGTGCCATAAGTGACTAAGCTCAGTAAAAGGCTAAGTTCAATAAAAGGCTAAACTCAATCAAGGCTTCAAGCCCGTGGCATTATGCTGCGGGCTTTTTTATTTGATAAATCCGCATTAAAGACTAAGGTTTAAGACTGATTAAAATTACCGCATGCAATTCTATTTTTCGTTTTTAACCGCATCATCAAACATAAAGGGATCTTATGTTTACCGTGTTAACAGGCAACAAACCCGACATCCCGTCGCTTAGCTCAATAAGCCTCATTCCCTTCCTGCTGACCGGCTGTTTACTGTTGGCAAACCCACTGCAAGCTAGCGAGAAACCGACGATCCAAGAAGCAAAAAACAACGTATTTGGTGATTGGGTAATCAACACACCTGAACGTATTACCTTGTTGCAGTTAAATCATAATCGCAGCTACTTACACCTAGAACTTAACTTAAGCGCGCCACAAAATAGCGTTGCAGAATGGGGACGCTTGGATCTGCAATCAACAACTGCTAACTTTATCCCTAGCTACAGCAATAATGCCCAACAAGGATTAGCCGCATATCAATTCGAGTATCCGCAATTAAACATGACGCTGACATCACAGTCGTTACAACTCGCCTTAACCATAGATACCAATGCCGATAGCATTGCGGATGAGCAACATCAGTATGGCTTCACCCCAAACCAATCGGTCTATGGTGTATGGCATCAATTGTCTACCCCAGCGCTGAGTAGCTTGGTACTGCTCGACAATGGCTATTACGCCATGGTGAACATTAACCTACACCAAGACCCACAAGCCAATGAGCACGTCACTCACTTACAATGGGGACGGTTTGAATTACACCAAAATCAGCTAACCTTTGAGCCCGTTTTTAATAGCCATCTCCAACACACATCTAACTTACCCAGTACTAGTCCCAGCATGGTTTATCAGCCTAGCAAACAGCAATTGGCATTATCGTTTAGCGTAGATACTGGTAATTTAACTGACCATTTGTTGCTATTTAAGCGATAAACAAACATTTACAGCTATTTAGTTACAATTTCTGCCACAATCAGCTATTCAAATTCAAGCGATTACACTTCATACTGAGTCATTGCTGGTATCAATTTAGCGTTAAAAGGATATGTCATGGGCCAAGAAACCTCTAAGATTCTCGTTGTCGATGACGACATGAGATTACGTTCGTTATTAGAACGTTACTTAATTGAGCAAGGCTTCCAAGTTCGCAGCGCTGCCAATGCTGAACAAATGGATAGATTACTAGAGCGCGAAAACTTTCATCTACTGGTGCTCGACCTCATGCTACCCGGTGAAGATGGTTTGTCGATTTGTCGCCGTTTACGTCAGCAAGAGAACCCTATCCCGATTGTGATGCTAACCGCTAAAGGCGATGAAGTTGATCGTATTATTGGCCTAGAGCTAGGCGCTGATGACTATTTACCTAAACCGTTTAATCCACGTGAATTATTAGCACGTATTAAAGCGGTTATGCGTCGTCAAATTGTTGAAGTACCAGGCGCACCAGCTCAGCAAGAAGAAATGATTGAGTTTGGCGAGTTTTCGCTAAATTTAGCCACTCGTGAAATGTTTCATGGCGATGAAAGTATTGCCCTGACCAGTGGTGAATTTGCCGTACTTAAAGTGCTGGTAAACCATCCTCGAGAGCCACTATCACGTGACAAATTAATGAACCTGGCCCGTGGCCGTGACTACTCTGCCCTTGAGCGTTCAATCGATGTTCAGGTGTCACGTCTACGCCGTTTAATTGAAAAAGATGCCGCTAACCCACGTTATATTCAAACGGTTTGGGGTTTAGGTTATGTATTTGTACCCGACGGCACCACGCGTAAGTAATCCATGAAACTCAAGTTAAAATGGTGGCAACGCTTCTTGCCCAGAAGCGCTTTTAGTCAAACCGTATTGTTGATTGGCAGCTTACTGTTGATCAATCAATTAGTGTCATATTGGTCTGTCGCCGTTTACTTTATCAAGCCCAGTTATGAGCAAATTAACCAACTGATTGCCCGCCAAATCAATATACTATTTGTTGATGGGGTTGATGTTGGTCGTGAACATCTCACCATGGTGGATGCCTTAAACGCCAAAGTGCGTGACGATGGCATGACCGTTTATAACCAAAAACAAGCGCAAGAAGCCGGACTCGGCCAAGCCACTTATTACAGTTTCTTGTCAGAACAAATGTCGGTTTATCTTGGCGGCGAAGCTGAAGTGCGTTTTTCGCAAGGTGAAAAGCTCGATGTGTGGATTAAACCGCCACAAGCCCCTTCTTTATGGATTAAAGTGCCGCTCACAGGTATTAATGAATCAGACCTGTCTCCACTAACATTATATTTACTGGTGATTGGCGGGCTCAGTGTCGCCGGTGGCTGGCTGTTTGCCCGCAGACAAAATCGTCCGCTTAAACGCTTACAAAAAGCGGCAGTAACCGTGTCTAAAGGCGATTTCCCTCCGACGTTACCATTGATTGGTTCAACCGAAATTGTTGAAGTTACTCATGCCTTTAACCAAATGGCCAATAGCATGAAGCAGCTTGAGCAAGACCGCGCCTTGCTAATGGCAGGGATTTCACATGATCTACGCACGCCATTGACTCGCATACGCTTAGCGTCAGAAATGATGGTAGAAGACGACCAATATTTGAAAGAAGGCATTGTCACTGATATTGAAGACATGGATGCGATTATTAATCAATTTATTGCTTATATTCGTAACGACCAAGAAGGCATACGTGAACCCGACCAAATTAATCGTTTGATCCAAGAAATCAGCCAACAAGAGTCACACCGCGAAGGCACCATTGAGTTATCTCTGGCTGACTGTCCCGAAATAGCCATCAATAGTGTGGCGATAAAACGCGTATTAAGTAACTTAGTCGAAAACGCATTCCGCTATGGTAACGGGTGGATAAAAATCAGCTCATATAATCAAGGTCAATACTTGTGCTTTAGTGTAGAAGACAATGGCCCTGGTATTAATGAAGACCAAGTTGAACAGCTCTTTCAACCCTTTACTCAAGGCGATACCGCACGTGGCAGTGTTGGTTCAGGCCTAGGACTGGCGATTATTAAACGCATTATCGACCGTCATCACGGCAAAGTTAAACTGTCTAATCGCCCTCAAGGTGGCTTAAAAGCGCAAGTGTGGCTGCCGTTAATCGACAAAAACCTCTACAACTAACAACGGCCATATTTCACCACCCACATGACTCAACTCATAGATAAAGTGAAGTCACGAAAGACTGTAACATTAGTGCCATAAAATACACATATTGGCATTTATGTGAACTCATTTACCTATGAAGATATCAACCCTATCCCTTAGTGCATCCGCCTTATTATTAGTGCTTGCGGCATTACTCGCTGCCACTGTGTTATGGAGTAACCAACAACGACAAACGAGTGAAAAATTAAACCTCGATTTACAACATATTCAACATACCTTTCAATATGATGTTCGCCGGAATATTGATAGCTACTTACAAACAGGGCAAAGCAATTATCTCGAACAAGCCCGTAGTGATATAACCCGCATAACCGTCAATATTACCCAGTTACATTCTGCTCACCCACAGCTTGATAGTGCTTCACTGACCACCTTAATGACTCAATTAATTGGCGACTTAGACACTAAATACCGTGCAGCAGGAAAACTGGCCGGTAACCCACGCCAACTACTGGCTTTTGCTGAATCAGAAATGCTCGATTACAGCGGTAGTTTACATCGCTATGCCAAATCAGCTCCAAATGACTCAAATACCGCGCAGCAATATCTTACGCTTAGCCTTAAGTTACCCAGCTTAGTTTATCAATTATCACAGCAGACTCAGGCCTTATTGATTGATCAAGATACCGGAGTCAGTAATAGTCTTAATTTTTCAATAAAGGCCCTCAATACATGGCATGACGATTTGGAGAAGCTATCTTTGCTGGGTATTTATCGCACCGAAGAAGTGGATGAATTCGCCTTAGGTGATGACGAACCGGAACGTATTGAAACCGGTGAAACCCCACGGGCAGAATTACTCAGTTTGACCCAACGCTATAGCAAAGAAGTGAGTAATACCAAGCAAATGCTCAGCGATAATCAACAGGTACAAGCAGCGCTAATAAACGCCACCAGTCTAGTGGAACAACAACTGGTGACACTAGCCGACACGCAAGCCGTAACCGATGAACAACTTAAAATCCGTTTACAGTGGCTGCTATACACCATGGTGACATTGATAGCATTGTTTTCTATTGGTTATTTAGTATTACAACAACGTCGAGTCGTTAGCCCACTTAAACGTTTAAATCATGCTTTTTCAATGTTAAGCGAATCGAATCAACGTGAACCATTACCCGTGACCAGCCAATGCGAAACAGGCCAAATTGCGGCACACTTTAATCGCCTTTTACAGCGATTTGAACAAGATGACGAACAACAAAAAAGTAATATGGCACAGGTGTCTAACTCATTGAGTGAGCTAGTCGCCAAAATTGGTTTCTTATCAACTAGCACGCAACAAACGCAACATGTGGTACAACAAACGCAATCACAAACCGCTGATTTAATTACTCTTGCAAATGAAGTAAACCGGTCGTCTAGTTTAGTAACTGCCAGTGCAGAACAAACCATGCATGATATGCAAGCAAGCCAAAAAGAAGCCCAAGCGGTGTTAGATGCGACCGATCATACGTTAACCAAGGTCAATCAATGTAACCACTCACTAACCCAACTCAGTACATCAGTTAACGACGCGGCTAAAATTGTGGATGTTATTAGTAATATCGCCGACCAAACTAACTTATTGGCCTTAAATGCCGCCATTGAAGCCGCTCGTGCAGGTGAGCAAGGTCGTGGTTTTGCGGTGGTGGCCGATGAAGTGCGCAGTTTATCGCAACGGACTCAACAATCATTAAAAGACATAATGGCTATTTTCGAGCAACTAACCCGCTCTAACACAGCACTTAGCCACAGCGTAAACGACATCAGCGAAGCATCTGCACAGCAGAAAGGTCGAGCCCAGAGTTTGTTAGATGTTGCGTTGCAAGTACAACAGCAAGCTCAAGAGATGGCGAGCAGTGCGAGCCAAGGGAGTGAACATGCTAAGCAACAGGTGGGGCATCTTGATGAATTTGTCATCGCGATGGATAGCCTAATGCTGCATGCTAAAGATGCGTTTGAACAAAGTGAAACGATTGCGCTTGAGGTCAGTAACAGTGTCGATAATATTGAACAACACTTAGGCATCCGCGGATAATCAATACTGACAAATTTGCGGTATCGCTGTTTTAATCATAAAAATGGGCGCCATATTGGCGCCCATTTTACTGTACTGTTAAGTCTCTACTACTGAGACATATTATAGATTACAGTGCAGCCATTACCGCTTCAGCAGTGCTGACTTCAAATGACTTACCTTCCTCAACATTCAGTAAAGTCACCACGCCATTGTCGATCACCATCGCATAACGCTGTGAACGAACGCCACCAAAACCGGCGGTATCCATTTCTAAGCCTAACGCTTTTGCGAAGCTTGCATCACCGTCGGCTAGCATCATTAATTCAGAAGCATTTTGGGCTTCGCCCCATGCTTTCATTACGAATGCATCATTAACTGCAACACAAGCAATAAGGTCAACACCTTTAGCTTTAAACTCGTCTGCAAGTACAACAAAACCTGGCAAATGAGCTTCTGAACAGGTTGGTGTAAATGCACCTGGTACAGCAAACAATACCACTTTTTTACCGGCGAAAAGCTCAGTAACATCGTGATTAACCATGCCGTCTTTTGTCAGTTGGCTTAAGGTAGCTTTTGGTAAAGATTGTCCTGTAGCGATCATAATATTTCCTTGATTATTAGAGGCTATTAACCCTTGTTAAACAGAAAGGTTACCTTGGGGAAAATACCCTGCGACAACCCAAATACAAAATAAATAATACTGATTCACACAATATCGAGATCAATAACCCTAGCAGCAACCCAATGGCAATCGCCTCTGGTTTCAATAAAATCACATGGCTATAAGCCTGCCAGACCTCAGCTTGAATGTCTTTTTGTGGGGCTAATGCTATTTGCTGATAAGGACTATAACTGTGTTGATGAAAACGACTCAACGCTTCGGTGAGTGATGTATAACGTTGGTATATTGACTCAATACTTTCACCACCGGCACTAAACACCGGATCGTTATTTTGTTGATAGTGAAGGATAAGTTTACTGATGTCTCCAGCAAAAAAACGGTCTGCATCACGTTGAAATTCTGCCAAACTGAGTTTAGCTTCAAGCTGATGAGCTTCGAGTCGTTGGCCGTATTGTTCGACAAAAGCAGGGACTTGAATACCAATCAAGACACCACAAATAAACAACACTAAGCGAAAGTAATCCATTAAACGTCGTATCATGATGTCATCGAAAAATCAGTTGTAAATGAATCCTCAGAATATCACCAATTACGCAAGTAAGCATCTTGAATAAACAGATGTTAACTTACGTAATTGTGTGGCTTTTTTGAAAGTTTATGTGCCTAGCGACAAGCATCAAGGTGAGAGTGATACCTGCTTAGCATGGCTACTATCTAGGTTTACTCAACCAGTAATACCCCTTTATACATCTGCATTTGGCAATGAAACGGATACTCACCTTTGGCTAATGCTGGCAGCGAAATTACCACAGATTTATCCAGTGGTAGCTCTTCGCTAATGTCTAAGTCTGGAAATAACAAACTGGCCGAACACCCTGCTTTGTCTTGGCGTAAAAAGGTTAATTGCGTCGCGGTATTGGCCGGCACAGTTATCCTTGCTGGGGAGTAAACCCCGTCTTTAACCACAATAGCGTTACTTGCTTGATGAGTGGTCGCTTTGGGTTTATACAACCAAAACCACCAAACGATAATGGCAATTAATGCCACACAAAATAAATTAATTAATAGCATCATTCACTCCTAGTGTTGTTGAGGGCTAAAAAAGCGCAAACGATTGGCGTTGCTCACCACAGTTAATGATGAAAATGCCATCGCAGCACCAGCAACCACAGGGTTAAGTAATACGCCAAACACCGGAAATAACACCCCAGCAGCAAGCGGTATACCCGCCATATTGTAAATAAACGCGCCGACTAGGTTTTGTCTAATATTGCCTAAAGTCGCCTTACTCACCGCGATGGCATCTGCCAAACCGTGTAGAGATCCTCGCATTAGCGTTATGTCGGCACTTTCAATCGCGACGTCGGTTCCGGTGCCAATAGCAAAGCCAACATTGGCTAGCGCCAACGCAGGTGCATCATTAATGCCATCACCAGTCATGCCAACCACCTCACCTAATGCTTGTAATTCGGCCACTTTATTGGCTTTATCTTGCGGTAATACGTCGGCAAAAAAGTCATCGACACCCACTTTGGCAGCCACAGCTGCGGCTGTCGCGTGGTTATCTCCGGTAAGCATAATGACCTTAATGCCACTGCTTTTAAGCCTTGCTATGGCGGCAACAGAGTCTGCTTTAATCGGGTCAGCCACGGCAATCACTGCTGCGAGTTCACCGTCGATAGCAAAATACATTGGCGTTTTGGCGTCTGCTGCCAACGCTTGTGCTTGCTGTTGATAATCGCTTAAGACTATGCCTTTTTCGCGCATTAATTTTTCATTACCAAATAATAACTGAGTCGATTGATATTGGGCTTGAACGCCAAAGCCCGCTATTGCTGTGAACTGTTCAACATTAAATAACGCTAATCCCTTATCCGCTGCGGCTTGAACAACAGCTTGCGCAAGTGGATGCTCGGAATGTTGCTCAATACTTGCCGCCAGTTGCAATACTTGTTCTTGTTCGCGACCATTGACCACGATGATATCGGTGATTTTTGGTGCGCCTTCGGTAATCGTGCCGGTTTTATCTAAAATCATGGTGGTAATAGTCGATGCCGTTTGCAGAGCTTCACCATTACGAATAAGCACGCCAGATTCAGCGGCTTTACCTACACCTACCATCACCGACATGGGTGTTGCTAACCCTAACGCACACGGACAAGCGATGATTAAAATTGTCATCGCCGACACTATGGCGTATCCCACTGAGGGTTCAGGCCCAAAATTAAGCCATACCATGGCGCTGATAATGGCAATAATCATCATTGCAGGAACAAAATAGCTCGAAATAACATCTGCCATTCGACCAATTGGCGGTTTGGAGTTCTGCGCCCGCTTAACCATAGTAATAATGTGCGCCAAAGCGGTATCTTTACCGACACGTGTGGCGGTAAAAGTAAGTGATCCCAGTTTGTTTAATGTACCTGCGACCACATCATCATTAACGCTTTTTTCAACCGGAATAGGTTCACCCGTCAACATCGATTCATCAATAAAACTACTCCCCTCAACGACCACACCATCTACGGGAATTTTTTCACCTGGTCGAACACTGACTTTATCGTTTAATTGCACCAAGGCAATATCGATATCGACCGCTTTACCATTGCGGATCACTCTAGCCGTTTTAGCTTGTAAACCAATTAAGCGCTTAATCGCTGCCGAGGTTTTACCGCGCGCCTTGACCTCTAACGCGAGTCCAAGATTGATTAAACCAATGATCATCGCGGTTGCTTCAAAATAGACATGGCGCGCCATTTCTGGCAATAAATCTGGTGCAAATACCACCACCATAGAGTAAACCCACGCAGTGCCTGTTCCGAGCGCAATTAAGGTGTCCATATTGGCACTATGATGAGTAAATGATTTCCATGCGCCAGTATAAAAATGCTTGCCGGAGAAGAACATTATCCCTAAGGTCAGTACACCAATTGCTCCCCAAACCAGCTGTTGTATTGGGTTAGTAACGGTCATGTCACCAATAAACAAACCATAAATCATCAGTGGGATACCCACTGCCAATGCGACAATAGTGTGTTTTATTAGGCTTTTATAATATATTGCATCTGCCTGTTCTTTCTCATCAATAGCATCTGCACCACCTTGATCGTTAATCAAAATAGCGTGATAACCGGCTTTTTCAACGGCCTCAAGCAAACTAGCGACTTCAACCTCTCCGGTGACCATCACACTGCGATCGGCAAAGTTCATTTCAGCCTGCTCTACTTGCGCGACTGTTTTAAGTGCTTTCTCAATTTTGCCAACACAGCTGGCACAACCTGCACCCTCTATCAATAATTGTGTTGTTGTTTGGGTATTCATTACAAAGACTCCTTATCGCTAGCCTGGCAAGAGGTTTCATGATTTGGACCAAACCCCTCAATCAGGTGGCAAACCATGTTACCTGTGGGCGCCAACGCTGGCAGATTTTCCCACTCGTTGACTGCTTGTGTCAGCTTATTACGCAACTTTAACGTTTCATTGAACAGTAATTCCGTTTCGGCCAATTTTTGGCTAATAAGCTGCTTCACCATGGTACAAGCACTTTCACCGTGATCGGTTTTGGAAAAAATCACTTTAATTTCATCTACCGAAAAACCTAAGTTTCTGGCACTCATAATAAATCGCATCCGCGACACTTCTTTGTCACGATAGTATTTATAACCATTGCTAGGCGATTTTGTTGGTGCGAGCAGGCCGATTCGGGTGTAAAAACGAATTGTGTCTGTGGTAACACCCAATAACGTTGCGAGTTCACTTACTTGCATAATCACTCCTTGGGGTAACGACTGTATTAAATAATAAGATCTACATAAATAAATCTATTGAGTATATGCAACGACTGTAAACCTATGTCTTACACCTATGTCAAGTGGCCAATAACCCTGAAAATAAAAAACGCCAATATGAACACTCATGTCGGCGTGGATACTTGATATATAAATAATCTAATGGTGAGTGCAAACTGCGTGGGCACTTAAGCTATTGGCACATTCGCTGATAAATTATTGATCCCAATCGGGGCTAAAGTCAGGCGCCGCCACACGATGATTTCGGTCTAACTTATCAATTGCGGCCATGTCTACAGACGGGAGCGATAACGCTAATGAGGCAATATTAGCTTGAACATTTACCAGCTTAGTTGACGATGGAATAGTGACATAACCTTTTTGGCGCATCCACACTAATACCGCTTGGGCGGGTGTCATTTGGTGTTTCTTCGCAATCGCGACAATAGTGTCGTCGGTTAATACCGCACCATAGGCAAATGGCATATAACCAGTCACCATAATATTGTGCTGCTGACAAAATTCGACCAGTCGGTTATTTTGCAAATATGGATGTACTTCAACCTGATTAGTGAATATTGCGTCGGTACCTAAAATCTCAATCGCTTGTGTAACCTGGGCCATAGTGAAATTAGACACGCCAATGTGTTTCGCTAAACCAGCATCTTGCACCTCTTTTAATGCCAGTAAATACTCTCGCATAGGTACTGAATCATCGCGTAACGGCCAATGTATCAGTAACAAATCCACATAATCGGTTTGCAATAAAGCCAAGCTGTCATGCACGCTTTGAATAAGTTTGTCGTGGGCAAAACGATCCGTCCACACCTTAGTGGTGAGAAAAATATCTGCTCTTGCGATACCCGATGCCTTAATTGCATCGCCAACTTGTTTTTCATTGGCGTAAATCTGAGCGGTATCGATGTGACGAGAGCCTTGCTGTAACGCCATTAACACTGAATCAAATGCCTGTTGATCTTTCAGTCTGAAGGTACCTGTACCCAACAACGGAATAGTGGTCATATTGTCTTCCTAAAAACGGTATCTGAACTAACACTGTGCGCCAACTAGAAACAGAAATAAACAGCCAACGAGACAAATCTGTTTTGTTCAAATTGCAAATGTCGGTCAAAAGATCAAATCGCGCCCTTAGTTACAAGGTTAATCTCGGTTGAATAAACTCAATAAATGCAGAAATACGTCGCGCAACGATAGACAATGTGTAAAACACCGCATTCACTTGTTCACGCTCTATGTGAGTAAATTTATCCGACTGCAGTATGGGTACTAATCGACCCGCCGCTAGATCATTATTAGACAAGAAAACTAACGCTAGCAAGAATGCTCAAATGAGTATTCAAGCGAGTAGTTAAGGGGATAGTTAAGCAACGACATAAACATCGATACTCAATATCACGCTTATGTCGATTCAATAGATTAACGCTAATTTGAGGTCGTACCTGCGACTTGAAATTAGTCGTTAACATTATGCTCACAGCCAGATGTTACAAACTCCAGTCGGCTTTAGGTAAATGCTCCACAAACCAGTCAAATGCACGGCCTTGATGGTCTTTATGCCAAGCAATGTACAAACTTTGATTCGGTCTTGGAATTGAACACATTTTTTCAATCAACTCACCACTATCAAAGTAGCATTGCACCATGTGTCTGGGTACAAAACCAATACCTAGTCCTTGTAACTGTGCTGCTATCTTGGTTTCCATGGTGTTAACTTTAATCACTTGTTTGCTTTTAAAAAGGCCACTACTGCGAGTAGGTAAAAGTTGTGATGTATCGGCGACCACCACCGAAGCATAGTCAGTTAGTTTGTCGGCTTCTAATACGCCATCAACAAACGCCAATGGATGATATGGCGCAACCGCAAATACAAATTCAATTTCGCCTATTTTATGGGTTTGAAATACACCTCTTGGTAACTCACCAGACGCACCAATCACAATATCGGCGCGTCGGCTGTGCAATGCATCCCAACCACCACCTACGGCTTCAACATCGACACTAATGTCGACCGAGTGTTCTAGCTGATTAAATTGTTCAATTAATTGAAACAACGTCCCCTGGGGGATGACCGTGTCGCGTGATAGCCGAATTTCAGTTTCCCAACCAGACTCTAATTGCTGCACAGAATCAACCAACCGATTGGTTGCTAACAAAATCTGCCGCCCTTGCTCTAACACAATTTTACCTGCTGGCGTCAGTTGTGCTTTTTGCTTTGTGCGGTCAAATAACGCCGTGCCCATATCATCTTCAAGTTTTTTGATGGTGTAAGTCAGCGCTGACGGTACTCGATATAACGATGCCGCTGCAGCAGCAAAGCTGCCCTTACGTTCAATCGCATCTAGGGCACGTAATGCGTCAATAGTAATCGGATTTTGCATCAACTCTCCATATTCAAATAATTTGAACCTTTACGTCAGTTTATTCCGATTTTTTATTCAATCAAGTCTCAATATACTTCTTATCAACCAGTGAGAGAGGCTCACTAGAAACAATTAATGTTTAAATTTATTGAGGATATAGACCATGAAAGCACTCGTTAAACGCATCACAAACTCTACTGCAGGTTTTAGCACTTTGGCATTACGCTTACCTGTTGGGATTATTTTTATGGCTCACGGCGGCCAAAAACTGTTTGGTTGGTTTGGCGGTTATGGCCTTGAAGGTACAGGACAGTGGATGGCATCGATTGGGATTGAGCCCGGCGTGTTAATGGCTTTCTTAGCCGGTAGCGCTGAATTGGTTGGCGGACTGTTCATCTTATTGGGTTTATTGACTCGTCCAGCAGCGGTTGTATTAGCATTCACCATGATTATCGCCATTGCTAGCGTGCATATTAGCAACGGTTTATTTATGGCAAACAACGGTTATGAATTTGCGTTAGCACTATTGGCTGCCAGTGTGTCACTTGCACTATCAGGTTCAGGCAAAGTCGCGCTAGATAAAGCCATTGTAAGCAAACTGTCTTAATTTTCCGTACTGATCACTTATTCATTTAAACGATAGGAGTAACATTATGATTACCTTACGTCATGCAAGCGAGCGCGGAATAGCCAACTTTGGTTGGTTAGACAGCAAACACAGTTTTTCATTTGGCAGCTACTATGATCCACAACACATGGGCTTTTCAGCACTGCGAGTGATCAATGACGACAGTGTCACTCCTGGTGCCGGATTTGCCACTCACGGCCACCGTGACATGGAAATTATCAGCTACGTACTTGAAGGCTCTATCGCCCATAAAGACAGTGAAGGCAATGTTGAAGTATTGCCTGCAGGTGAGTTCCAATTAATGTCTGCTGGCAGTGGTATTACTCACAGTGAGTACAACGCATCCGCCACAGAGCCACTGAAGTTTTTACAAATTTGGATCCAGCCAAATGCTTTAGGTAATACACCTGGATATCAACAAAAAAACTTTGGTCAAGCAGTAGGACTAACCACGATTGCTACGCCAACGGGTGAAAACGGAACCTTGCAAATCAAGCAAAATGCAACATTGTCACAACTGATTTTGGCGCCTAAATCTGAAATAACCTATCAGATTGCGACTGACCGTAAAGTGTATGTTCATCAAGTCGCTGGCGAGCTCAATATTGAAGATCAACAGCTAAAAATAGGTGATGGCGCTAAACTCACCGACATGACCACGGTGACCTTGGTTAATCCATCGGACACTCAAGCAACTGCACTGATTTTTGATTTACCCTAGATGAGGTTAGTTGATAATTAAGCCTGTGATAGTGTTCCTTCACAGGCTTAATAGCTTCAACTTTATACCCATTCCATTATCCATTAGCAGGAGTCACGTTTTTTGCCATGGCTGGTTGCGACCGAGGTAATACGCCTAACTTACTGACAGTCCATAAACACACTGCCGTTACCAGCATCATGCCAACTTGGATCCCGATGACACCATGATAACCGCTTTGCCATAACGCTATTATTTGCTCAGAAAACAACAACCAATCTGCCAAAATTGTAATGGCTAATATACTACTGGTGAGCAAAAGTAGCTGGCTGAGATGACGCTTAATATCGGTCACTTTTATACTGCACAACATAACGAGCAATAGTGACGTTACAAAACACCCCACTAACCATTCACCTCGTCCAGATAAGGTTGCAGGTAATAGTCGTTCACACAAAAATCCAACTGCTGTCGCCACAATAATGCCACCACAGCCACCAATCGTCATCGCGGTTACGATAGCAATACTGCGCGGTGAAGACTGGCGCTGAGCACTGCGCTTATTTATCCATAACATATTGCCGGTAACAATCATCGCACTAATAGCCATCGCCAAAATAAAGTACAAAATACGGATGTCTAAGCCGGCAAAGTTACTAAAATGCAATGTCACTAGTACATCTCTACCTTGGCGGAACACATTGTAGTTATCGGCATTAACCTTATCCATCACAGTGCCATCCTGCACCCGATAGGTCACTTCATCTCGTTGAGCAAAATTAACCGTATCGGTACCACGCACTTGTACTAAGGCATTTTCAGCACCGTAATGGTGGAAAATAATATTACGTAACTCAAAATTCGATTGCTGTGTAGTGTGTTCAATTAAAGTAAACGCATTGCTCATATCCAGTGACGTTTCACTTCGCGGTTCGCTGCTACGGTTAAAACCGGCATCGTTAAACAATGCTTGTCGATCGCCCTGATAAATAAACACCACAAAAGCCAGCTGAAACACTATGGCCAAGTTAAGGATCAAGCCGCTTAGGGCATACATCAAGGTAAAAGGCAGTGTCATCACCCCTACTACGGTATGGAGATCGAGTAATTTATCCCGGCGTTGTTTATCGACGCGGTACAAAAAGAAATGTTTCAGTAATTTACGCGCATGGATAAAAATGCCAGACACGAGTGCAAATAGAAAAATCAGCGTCACGACACCAATAAGATAACTGCCACCGGGTAGATCGAGGTTGTAATGCAGACGGTACATAAATTGCGATAAGTAAAAGTCATCTTTGCCCGCAACGGTTTCGCCGCTTTTAGGATCGACCAATATCGCCATCGACTGGCGGTCCGATTGCGGAGCATCTCCAAACACATCGAAGTAAAAAATATAATAAGGTACTAGCTCAGTCGGCATATTTATTCGAAAACGGCCAGCTTGATCTACTGGGTATTCAGCAAACTTTTGCTGTACCAGTTTCGCTAAAGGAATATCTGCTTGGGTATTATCGACTGGATGATGAGGCGTAATGGCCCACTGGGCGATTTCATCGTGAAACAAGGTCACCGCGCCAGCCCAAAATACCAAAAACAGTAAAGGTGAAATAATTAACCCAAGCCAACTGTGGGCTTCGATGAGATTTTTAATGACTTTGTGCTGTACCGGAGAATCAGATTTCATTGAGTTATTCATGACTTAGGTTTGGAAAAAAATAGTTAGTTTTGCGAATAAAATAACAACGTATTGATAAGACTACTGGCCACAAGCCATTTGGCGCACACGACACTCGCCGCTTTTGCGCTATTGCGGCTATAACAAAATGTCATCACCCCAACCCACACACAAAAACCCAGCATTAGCCCAACGAATAGTTTTACATCTACAGCAGCCGGTAATATTCGAAAAACAATGAGCATTAAACTGATTGCCAGTAATAACCCCCATAAAAATGCAGCAATAGATTTAGGCCACATGGTTATTGAACCCCAACAAGGAGGATACTGACAAACAACGCAAAGCCTAGCGAACTGACCCAGATGCTACGACCTTTATAGTGCGAGGCCACCAGCACCAGTAGTATCCACATGGTCATCATGCAAATCAGCACCACTAAACTGGCGACGAATACACTGTAAGTATGGCTAAACCCCCACACTGCAAATAACACCGCTAAACCGCATAAGCACCAAGCCAGTAATTTAGGGAAAGGTAAACTAACAAGCTGCTGTTTGTCAGATGCCAAATAGGCAAACAAGCAACCAAGCCATAAAGAAGCTACACTGACAAGTTCCATCTATTTCGATCTCCGGCCATTTAACGCAAATGATAATGATTTGCATTAATTATCCAGAATATCTTTGCCAAATACAAGTTGATTGTGCTCAAGCCTTTAGAAATAGCAGTTTGAATGTGCTCTAACAGCGCTGTAACGATATATGGTGGCTTAATCATGGTTATGGAAATTATCATGGTCAACAATCATATCGAGGGAAAACAATCGTCGAGGCAAACAACCACAATATTAAATAGCTGTTTGGCGATGAAATAAGCTGATCACCGATGAGCAAATAGTCGATAAACATCGACATAAGCCTTAATGGCTAATAACCACTTTTTCATTAATGTATCCAACACTTTATGAATCTGGCATTGGCGCTCATTTTAATCATAGATCACTAAGATTAACGCAACATAGTAGCAACCTTGAAAACTCTGGATTAACAGTGGATTAACTAAAGCTATTTATTTAACAATCCTCATGTTACTCGTCTGCACAGTGCTGTATTATTTTATTCTAATACAGTAAAAGATCCGTCAATATCAATGCTGGACAAAGGGCCATCCCTTGCTTAGGATTAATATTTGACCAATCACAATAATAATACAAAGTCGAACAGGGAATGTCAGATGAAATATTCCATTCTCTATCTCATTTTTTATTTAAAATAAGGCAATGTAATATGCTAAAGCGCATCGTTTACAGCGTATGTGGCGCAGCTATTGTTGGACTAGCTATATTCAGTATATATGCTTGGCACCCTGCAATTGATCCCGTCGAATCAACTCAAACAGATTATTCTCCACACGTTATCGAACAAGGTAAAATGCTTGCTTCTGCAGGCTATTGCAGTACTTGTCATACACCGCCAGGTGGCACTCCTTATGCTGGTAACTATGAAATGCATACTGACTTTGGCACCATTTATTCAAGCAACATCACTCCAGATGTCGAAACCGGTATTGGTAGCTGGTCTCAAGCTGCTTTTGCTCGCGCCATGCGCACGGGTGTGAGCCGCGATGGACATCATTTATTGCCTGCGTTCCCTTATGAACACTTCAATAAAATGACCGACGATGACATTAACGCGATTTATGCTTACATCATGACGTCTGTTCCGGCAGTTAACCAAGCAAAAAAAGACAACGGTATTCCGTTCCCGCTCAACATCCGCTGGTTTCAAGCGGGTTGGAAACTGCTGTTTGCTGATACCCAATCTTTTGAGGTCAACAGCCAACAATCTGCCGAATGGAATCGCGGTGCTTACTTAGTGGAAGGTATTGCTCACTGTGGTGCATGTCATACTCCACGTAATGCATTGGGCGGCGAAAAGTACGCACAAATGTACCAAGGTGCCGCCATTGATGGTTGGATAGCACCATCGTTAACCTCTACTAGCACTTCGCCTATCCCATGGCGTGCACAAGACTTTTACGAATACCTAACTACGGGTAACTCGCCTTACCATGGTAGCGCGGTAGGTCCAATGGCGCCGGTTATGCACAAGGGCTTATCAGCTCTTCCAGACAGCGACATAGAAGCCATTAGTGGCTACTTTGCTGAAATTGCCCGTACCAATAACACCGACGATCCAGACTCAAGTAGCACGTTACAAGCAGCAATAACGGCACAACATCAACAACCGGATCTGCGGATTGATGAAGGTGCACGTTTATATGCGGCAGCTTGCCAAGCATGCCACTACAACAGCGACCAATTAGTTAAAGGCCGCCCATTAATTACTATCGGCTCGGCAACACATCTTAATGATCCAACTAACCTGATTAACGTAATACTGGATGGCGTGCGCAGCGATCAAGGGATTAGCGGCGTTGTAATGCCAGGCTTCCGTGATGCACTTAGCGATGAAGACATTAGCGCAATTGCAGCTTATTTGCGCCAAACAGCTGGGGAAAACACCTGGCCTAAATTACAACAACAAGTGGGCGAGATCCGTAATCAACCCCGATTTGAGCACTAACTTCACTGGAGAAGTGACAATGGCAAAATTTATTTTAAACGGCAAACCGATGACTGCCGATGTAGAGAGTGATACTCCTCTACTGTGGGTTATTCGTGATGAACTGGACATGACAGGCACCAAATTTGGTTGTGGTATTGGTACCTGCGGTGCCTGTACCGTCCATGTTGGCGGCCGAGCCACACGTTCATGTATAACCCCTATATCGTCAGTTGAAGGAGCCGAAATCACTACGATTGAGGGGCTTTCTGAAAAGGGTGATCATCCATTGCAAATTTCTTGGCAAAAACTGCAGGTACCACAGTGTGGTTACTGCCAGTCGGGCCAAATTATGCAAGCTGCAGCACTACTAAAAGACATTCCTGAGCCTTCAGACAAAGACATTGACGCTGTGATGGGCGGAAATTTATGTCGTTGTATGACCTACGTTCGTATTCGCAGCGCCATTCATGAAGCAGCAAACGCAATCAAGGAGAGCAACGATGAGCAGACTGCCTAAACGTGGATCGGTGGGTATAACCCGCCGCGGTTTTTTAATTGCCATGACAGCGGTAGGTGTCAGCTTTGGTTTTCCTCGCCATTTGATGGCGGCAATGGATCCTGCTAGCCCTGACGGTAAAGTACTCCCAAGCGAAGGTGACATCTACGAACCGTCTTTATGGTACTCAATCGATACTGCTGGCAAAATTAAAGTCAACATTATGCGCTCAGAAATGGGCCAACATGTCGGTACCGCTATTGCTCGTATTCTTGCTGATGAACTGGAAGCCTCATGGGATGATATTGAAATTATCCATGTCGACAGTGATCCACGCTGGGGTTACATGGTTACCGGCGGCAGTTGGTCTATATCACAAAGTTGGCCGGTTTACCGTCAAGCCGGTGCTGCGGGTCGTACAGCGTTAATTGAAGCTGCAGCTAAAAAATGGGGTATTGCAGCTAAAGACTGTAAAGCCAGTAACGGTAAAGTTATCTCAAGTAAAGGCGAGCTGTCTTACGGTGAATTAGTCACCATGGGCCTAACGCGTCAGTTTACTGAAGAAGAACTGAAAACCTTGCCGCTGAAGCCTAATGCCGATCTTAAACTGGTTGGCCAACAGGTGACCTCTCTTGATATCGCCAACAAGACCAACGGTAAAACCATATTTGGTATCGATGCGAAAGTTGATGGCATGGTGTACGCCAACCCTATTTTACCCCCTACTCGTTATGGCTCTAAAGTAGTTAAGTTTGATGACTCTGCAGCAAAAGCAGTAAAGGGTTATCAGCAAACTATCGTACTAGAAGATGCCAGTGGCAGTGTACCAGGTTGGTTAATGGTTATCGCCAGCAGCTTTAATGCGGCCCAAAAAGCCTCGAAGCTGGTAAAGGTGACATGGGATGCAGGTAAAACGGCCAACGTGTCTGAAGCAGACATTATTGCTCATGGTAAGCAATTACTTGGCGACCAAACCAAAGGCAGTATTTTAGACACAGGCAATTCTGACACTGGGCCTGTATTTGCGAGCGCGAAAAGTACCATTGCAGAAGAATATATCACCAGCACAGTACTCCATGCGCAAATGGAACCGCTTAATGCCTTGGTATTTAAAAACCAAGACGGTATATGGGAAGTGCATTCAGGTTGTCAGTGGCAATCACTTACTCTACCCGTATTAGCCACAGCATTAGGCGAAGAAGAAGCGAACATTGTTATTCGTAGCTACATGTTAGGCGGTGGCTTTGGCCGCAGACTTAACGGCGATTACACCATTCCTGCGGCGTTGACCTCTAAAGCATTAGGCGGTAAACCGGTTAAAATGGTGATGATACGTCCACAAGACATGTTATTTGATAGCGCGCGTTCTGCATCAGTTCAACAACTCAAAATGGCATTTGATGATAAAAAAGCGGTTACCGCAATGGAACATCACGCCACAGCAGGTTGGCCAACTCAAGTATTAGCGCCAGGCTTTATGCC
Organism: Shewanella sp. AC91-MNA-CIBAN-0169; assembly: GCF_040310165.1. Lineage (NCBI taxonomy): Bacteria > Pseudomonadati > Pseudomonadota > Gammaproteobacteria > Alteromonadales > Shewanellaceae > Shewanella > Shewanella sp. AC91-MNA-CIBAN-0169. Next base: position 22,536 of record NZ_JBEOPM010000003.1, on the reverse strand, counting down.
TAAAGGCACCAATGGCGAACCGTATGATCCGTTCTCGATTGCCGGAGCAGACCATTGGTACACTGTTGGTGCTCAAAAAGTACGCGCGGTATCGAATGATCTGGCCATTGCGACCTTCAGACCAGGTTGGTTACGTTCTGTTGGACCGGGCTGGACAAGCTGGGCAGTTGAAAGCTTTATGGATGAAGCTGCCCATCACGCGGGTAAAGATCCATTGCAGTTCCGCCTAGACATGCTCATTGCCGAAGGCCGAAATGCTGGTAGCACACCCGTTGCTGAAGGTGGCGCGGCTCGCCAAGCCGCAGTATTGAAAAAAGCTGCTGAGATGATTGGCTGGGGCACTCCGCAAGCCAAAGACACAGCGCTTGGCATTGCATCAACCTTTGGTCAAGAACGTGACATGCCAACATGGGTATCGTGTGCAGTACAAGTTCATGTCGACAAAAGCAACGGTATTGTCAATGTGCAAAAGCTTTATATTGCCATCGATGCCGGTATTATTGTTGACCCTAATGGTGCTGAAGCTCAGTGTCAGGGCGCGGCATTGTGGGGATTATCGATGGCCTTGTATGAAGGTACTGAACTGCTTAATGGTCAGTATAAAGACTCAAACTTCGATACCTATACCCCGCTGCGCTTAGGCCAAACTCCAGAAGTTAAAATCGAGTTTATCCCGAGCAAAATGCCACCATCTGGATTAGGTGAACCGGCAGTAACCCCTGTTGCTCCAGCGATTGCCAATGCAATCTACAATGCAGTCGGTGTACGTTTACGTAAAATTCCGATGAAGCCTAGCGACGTGAAAAACGCGTTAACTAACGCGTAATTTATCTGCTTTAACAGCCCAGTCTTAGCGATAATGACTGGGCTTTTTTATGCTTGCTGTACCTCATCGTTATCATTCTTTAGGCTGAGGGATAAATAATTTTATTTCCCCCTACTCGATTTACAAAATGTCAATAAAAACAGTGGACAAGCTTTGTCCATCCAGCAGCAGAGTCATAGCACCGGTTAGCTTGTTACCAAAAAGTAACGTTTTTCCTTTATAATTATGCCCAAGTATCGTCACATTGTTGAGTATCCTATGCCGCAAAGTCCACCTGTCAATTTAGAGCCCATCCTCTTGGATGCATTAAAACTCACTCCAAATTGTTTCGGTGTACTCAACCAAGATAAAGAAGTTATCTACTGTAATCAGCACTTCGCCAGCATCTTTGGCACTACCACAGAAGATGCTATTGGCAAAAAATCAGGCGATTTATTACGCCACGCTTGGGAAACTAAGCAAGGCGTTATTATCAATACTGATGATTTTGAACAATGGCTGGAAAATCTGCATAAACTGCATTCAGAAAAGGCTCTAAACCAGTATGAAACAGATCTGTCTGATGGGCGTTGGTTTAAAATGACCAGGATTAACTTAGACAGTGGTTACACCATTATTATGGGCGCAGATATCACCAACCTAAAACAGGCACAAACATCACTAGAACAAGCACATCAACAAATCGAAAGTTTAGTGAATACAGATCAACTAACTGGGGTGCATAATCGTCGCTCATATAACCAATTAGCAAAACAAGAATGTGCCAGAGCGATCAGATTTAACCAACAGTTATCCTTGTTGGTTATCGATATCGATTACTTTAAAGTGATTAATGACAATTTTGGTCATGAGGGCGGAGATAGCATACTTCAACAGTTTGCCCAAATATGCAGTGATTTACTGCGCCAATCAGATTCATTGTCCAGAATCGGTGGTGAGGAGTTTACCATCATCTTACCGATGACCGACGGTGAAGGTGCAATGATCATTGCTGAGCGTATTCGAGAACATATTGCCAAACACTCATTTCATACCACTCAAGCAAATAGCAACATTAAGGTTACCGTATCTATTGGCGTAAGTTCATTAACCGCCGGAGACAAGGTAATACAAGACCTTTTTAGCCGAGCAGATATGGCTATGTATTGCGCCAAACGCGGCGGCAGAAACCAAGTACAGCAAGCACAGACTGTATAACTTGGTTTCATATTGCCACCATTATTGAGAAAAACGTTTAAACCCTGGCGCTCATAAAATCGAGGTTAATGTCCTTCTGTAAACAAGTAATTTAACCAGCCCTGCATTCTTAATAATACCTTTCTCATTACCGCAACATGGCTAAAATGATCGGTATAAATAGCCACTTGCCCTGCGACACCTGCTGGCAATGATTGTCTTATTGCGTCATCTTCTAGCTCAATCAACACCAATACTCGACCGCGTTGAAACAACTTATTCGATGACTGTAAATTTCCGCTAAATTGAATTTCACCTTCTGCCATAGCTGGGAGTATTTTGGCAACTTTGCCTTTAAACACTTGTCCAGGCATGGCATCAATTATCACTTCGGCTTCATCACCTTCTTTAAGACGTAATAATGAGTTTTGCCAAAAAGCGCCAGCAAAATATCTCGTCTCATCTGGAATAAACGTCAGTGCTGGGCGCAAAGGTAAAGGCACCGCCATAGCGCCTTTTCGTAGCGCTAATTGAGTCACTACACCATCCGCAGGCGCTCTGACGACTGTTTGCTGTAAGTCATATTCAGCCTTAGCGAGTTCAGCTTGTAGGCCTGCTACTTTGGTATTGACGCCATCAATATTCGACTCATATGCCAAACGAGTCCGCAGCCCTTCAGCTAAAGCGGCATCTAGTTGCGCTGATGAAGCTATGTATAATTGGCGACGATTGTCGAGCTCAAGCTCAGTAAACGGTGAATTACGCCCCGCTTTTTTGCGACCGTCTTCATAGCGTCGATAGACTGATTCTGTACGATCTTTATCTGCTGTTGCTTGTTCAACTTTAGCTGCCGCTATTTGAAAAGCAGCTTCAAGTTGTGGTACTTGCAGTTCTGCTTCTTTTAGCGCCGCTTGTTTTTGCTTAACCATTGAAAGGTAAGGTGTAGGGTCAATTTTAAATAACACCTCACCTTCTTTTACTGGTGTATTTGGCTTAACATTGACTTCGATAACCAATCCTTTAACTGCGGGCACAATCGGAATAGTGACAAAATACTCGCGAGCAAACCTCGAATAGGGATGGTTATAATTCATTAAAATTAATAAAGTACCAATTAATACAATTCCGCCAAGAATAGCTGTCGGTACAGTCCATTTAGTTAACGGAATTTTAAATACTTTAAAAACTGCGATACAAAATGCGGTATAAGTCAGTATCAGTAGTAAGTCCATGCTTAGGCCTCTTGTGAGTGTTCATCAGAAACGGGAGGAGTCGTGACAGCAGAACGTTGCTCTAATAGCGACAAACGATCCGTTAACGCTGTGACATGATTCATTAGCTCTTTAACTTCACCCTCGAGTATCAATTCTCGCTTTCTCGAATCACTAAATCCCCAGCCTCTATCTTCTCGATATAACGTGGCCCAAATCCATAAAAATGGCCAAATAGCATGCAAGGTAAATAAGCTTACCCAACCCGCAATATGCAATGCATCTTGCTGTGGATGATTACGTTTTTTCGCAATCTCGTAAGGAATATCATGAATCGCAATAATGCCGTAAAAAATAAATATCACGACAAAAAATATAATCCCTAACGCAAAATAATCTAAAAACATATCTGCTCCCAATTTCAATTTATTATCATCAAAGTGTCTTTGCTTAAATAAACAATGAACCCATTTTTAGTATAGAACTGATTAACAAAAACACATTGAAACGATTCAAATAACGAAGAGACTGACCTGATTTTTTACACTAATTATTGCTATAAGCATGGAAACTTTGATGTTAGTTATGCACAAAAAAAGCTCGCGTTATTGACTAACGCGGGCTTTTAACTCATGTAAGTTACAACAACTAAAGCCTAGTCTCCGGCCATTTTTTGCAAAAACTCAAGTCGCTGCATTTCTTGTTCATCGGGTTGCCATGGTTCATCAGATAACGACTCAACAGCAAAGTCGCCTAGCTCATAGGCAGGCTCTTCACTGTGGCCATACTGAGTTAACTCGCCGGGTACTGCTGGACGGAGCTCCAATACAAATGTACTCAGAACATAAGGGCCTTTATATTGCGCTAACACCCCTTTATAGGCTTTAAGATCCAGCACCACAGAGCCTTCAGTCAGCTTGTCTGAACCCGTTAGCAAGGCAATCGGCTGCTTATCTGCTGTATATAGATTGGCCCGTAAACGATAATAACCCGCTTGCTCAACATCCAATTTAACTGGTATCAACATATCACTGCCTTCAGCGCGGATATCCTCCACTCCGGTTATGGTTGCCGTAGGATGACTATATTCTATGCCTGTTTTTAACGTTTGTTTTTTGCCCTTAGCGCTAAAGGTAACACTGACCTCCATTGGACCATTCCAATCCTCTTCAGCATTCAGTTGTATCGCCCATTTTCCATCGGCACCTAGCATGGTTCCGCTAATGAATGGCTCCGATCCACTTATAAGCTCGCTGTGTAATGCTGCACTTGCCCCAGCAACAAGCAAGCCATTAACGTCGAGATTAATAACCACTGGTTCAGGAAAACTAAAACGATACTTAGGCAACACTATGCTGGCACTGGCTCCATCTTGGAGCTGCACCGGCTGAGGAATGTAAGCATTGGGGTTAAGTAAGTGCGTATCATCAACCGATAAAGGCATTGAGTAAGATGGCAACTCAAGTTCGCTAGCATAAGCCTCTGCCATAAGCTGAAAACTATCACTGATCGGCTGTGGAAGCTTTTCAACCACGGTCATCGTTTTAGTTTGCATGTGTTTTACTACTTTCGGTTTGGTTGGCGCTGTATCATCTTGCTCGATAACGGCCGCACTCTGAGGTGGCTCAAGTGCCGACTCAGAAGTGTAAACCCAAAACCCTACTGCCGTAGCGAGTAGGGATATTGTTATAATGATTTTTTTATATTTCATATACGCTTAGTTAGCAGCCTGATACACAAGTGCTGACATGCTGGTTTTATTCGAATGATTAACCACTCTATAACGTGAACTAAATATCCACCAGCCACGTTTTTCATCATAGGTGCTGAATTGTAAGTTATCGCCATTGAGATAATTGGTACGACTATTAGCAGAAGTTACTTCATCTTTAGCGCTATTTAAAATAGTGTCACCATGGCTATAACCTTCACTCATCAACATTGGATAGTGATAAGGCATAAATCCGCTCGGGCCATTAGTCGAGGTGAGCTTGCCATCAAATGCTACACTGCGCGAACAACTGTTGTAACTGCCAACGGCCGCGGCACCACAACTAGAATGGCTGGCAACAACGCCATCATCTTCGCCGGGTAAAAATGCCCCTGTCACACCGAGAAAGTCAGAGCCTGCCCCAGCAAAACGTAAACGTGGCACTCGGCTTTCGGGAAACGCTGCCAATTGGCGTGCAGTATTTACGCGTAAATCATTCAATACCCCAATATTGGATGACGATGGCAGTTCTCCTAACCATAACGAGACAGCTAGTTTTAATGTTGCATCTATCAAACCTGAACCACTGGCGACATTAACCGCCAAATCAGCCAATTCAACCCCACCACCCGCGCCAGAAAAGTCAAATGTGGCGACAATATTAAGCGGCTTTAAACCTGCGTTTTGCAACCATAGCGCTTGGTTATCAATAATATAGCGCATCACTAAATCGCCAGTAGAATGGGTCACAAATACACAACCGCTGGCACATGTCCCCTCACGCGACAACTGTTGCAATTTAGGCCACACATATTGACTGGTTATTTTATTGGCAATACGCTCTTGCGATGGCCAATCAATGCGTACATCAGCGCGATCACGCCAATATTGCGCCCAGTACTCTGAACCATTGTCAGTTACCTGTGTACCTGTCGGCTTACTTTGTAAATTATCCGGTTGAAAGCCATGCACTAACACTACTGGGTAGCTACCAACGGCTGCTTGAGCTGCGCCAGTTAATAAGCCTGCCAACAGTAAAAGTATCGATTTTGTCATTGGGTTGTCCTCTTATTTTATCTGCTGCAGCGCCAACAGCACTGTTAACAGAATTTTATCATTTTGTTACTCATATTGGATTTTTTATTACAACTCCAACATCAACATAGAGCAGAATCAAAACAATGCAACCACAAAAATTCGGCCTATTTATTGTCAAAATAGACCGAGTGTTTGAATTAACAGATAACAATTTAAACCGACTAGTATTCCGGTATTTAACGGTAGGCAATAACAACTCAAATGGGACGTTATGGTATTTGACACAGATGTTTTAAGTAATTACTCAAACTTGTAAAAAAAATTAATCGTGTATTGGCATGGCTATCTTATGAGTAATATCGATGAGTGATATCGATGAGTAAAATCGATGAGTAAAATCGATAACTAGAGTGGTGACAGACTGATGTGCATTGATCCTAAATTGAATACATAAGAGCGATACAAACGACCACAACCTCTGCATACGCAGCATGGTTAAATAAATGACTGCTCTATAGTGTGTTCTAGCTATGGTTTATGGTTTATGGTTTATGGTGGCGAAAACAAACAAGCCCCGCCGATGAATATCAACAGGGCTTGGTTACTAATATCTACCTCGATGCTATCGAAATAAGTACTTATCGTTATACTTTTATAGCTATGCTTTTTTAGCTGCTATGGCTGCTTGCACTTGATTGATAGCGGTGCCACCTAATACATCACGTTTTTCTAAACACGCTTCAATCGTAAGGTTTGGATACACATCATCGCTAATCACGTTGGCAAATTTCTGTAGCTCAGCCACGCTTAAGTCTTCAATCGGCTTTTGCTCACCAATGGCAAATACCACCACCTCGCCCACTACATGATGAGCTTCACGGAACGGCATGCCTTTAGCCACAAGATAATCAGCAAGTTCGGTTGCGTTAGCATAACCTTGTTGCGCCGCGACCAAAGCTTGTGGACGATTCACTTTTAAGCCCGACAATACTAATGCTGCCATGTCTAGGCAAATAGCCCAACTGTCGACTACGTCGAATAAGCCTTCTTTGTCTTCCTGCATGTCTTTGTTGTACGCCAATGGCAAGGCTTTCATGGTCGTTAAAATACCCATTAAGCTGCCATAAACACGGCCGGTTTTACCACGAATAAGCTCTAACGCATCGGGGTTTTTCTTTTGTGGCATCAGTGATGAGCCAGAAGTGACTTCATCGGCTAATGAGATAAAATTAGCTTCACCAGAGTTGAAGAAGATTAAATCTTCGGCCATACGGCTTAAATGCATCATGCTGATTGACGCAGCGCTGCATAATTCAACCACGTGATCGCGATCAGACACACTGTCTAAGCTGTTTAAGGTTGGGCGAGCAAAGTTTAACGCTGACGCTAACGCGTGGCGATCAATCGGATAAGCGGTACCGGCTAGTGCGCCAGAACCTAATGGACATGAATCGGCACGGCTTAATGCATCTTGTAGGCGGCTAATATCACGCTCATACATTTCAACATAAGCCAGCGCCCAGTGACCAAAAGTAACCGGCTGTGCACGTTGTAAATGGGTGTAACCCGGCATAACCGCATCGACTTCACGCTCGGCTAATGCAATTAACTCTGCATGCAATGTACCTAAACGTGCGAGTAATGCTGCACCTTCTTTTTTGCACCACAGCTTTAAATCTGTGGCGACTTGGTCGTTACGCGAACGGCCCGTGTGGAGTTTTTTGCCTAAATCGCCCACTTTGGCAATCAGCTTTTGTTCAACAAAGCTGTGTATATCTTCGGCGCCGTTGCTGATAATCGCTTGTGGATCATTACCCACTTCCACCAGCAGCTCATTTAACGCTGCTTTTAAATCGATACATTCTTTTGCAGTAATAATACCGACGCTAGCAATGGCATCTGCCCATGCAATAGAGCCGACAACGTCTTGTTCAAATAAGCGGTAATCCACTGGCAGTGAGTCATTAAATAACTTGAAAAGTGCACTGGTTTCGCCCTGAAATCTTCCGCCCCATAACGCCATGTCGGTATCCTCTGTTTTGAAAACTGTTTTAAGAACTGGGTGTTTAATAATATAGCTGTAAGTCATATTCTGTTTCTTGTAATGACTCTCTGTTTGCCAAAAGTCATTACAAGAAAGGCGCTTTGCAGCGCCTTTATATCGTTGGCGTAAAATCTATTTAGTGTTTAGCGCGCGAATACGGCTCGCTAAAGAATATAAACGGATAAAGCCTTCAGCGTGTTTTTGATCGTATACGTCATCTTCGCCAAACGTTGCGAAAGCTTCTGAATACAAGCTGTTTGGCGAACGTTTTTTAACGGCTGTCGCTTGGCCTTTATACAGCTTAATCACTACATCACCATTAACCGATTCTGCTAATGATTCTGACGCTGCGATAAGTGATTTACATAAAGGGGTAAACCAACGACCGTCGTACACTAGGTGCGACATTTGCCCAGCAATTTGCTCGCGCCACGTACGGCTAGTTTTGTCTAAAACTAATTCTTCAATGGCACGCAGACCAGCAAACATTACGGTGCCGCCTGGTGTTTCATAACAACCACGAGACTTCATGCCCACTAAACGGTTTTCGGTAATATCGATACGACCTACACCGTGCTTGCCAGCAATGTCGTTTAGCTTCATGAGTGCAGCATATGGCGATAATGCTTCGTCATTTACATGAGTCACACGACCATGCTTAACCGCTAACGAGACATATTCAGGCTCATTTGGTGCATCTTCTGGTGCTACTGTTAATGTCCACACGCCTTTTGATGGCTCGTTCCATGGATCTTCTAACTCACCACCTTCGTGCGAAATGTGCCATGCGTTGGCATCACGGCTATAAATTTTGGTCGCTGAAGCACTGGTTTTGATATCACGCTCTGCAAGGTAAGCCAATAAGTCTTCACGGCTACGCATTTCCCACTCACGCCAAGGCGCAATCACTTTTAAGTCTGGTGCTAATGCAGCAAAACAACCTTCAAAACGAACTTGGTCGTTACCTTTACCGGTACAACCATGACATACCGCATCAGCGCCGACTTTACGGGCGACTTCTACTTGCGCTTTAGCAATAATAGGACGCGCCATTGACGTACCTAACAAGTATGTACCTTCGTAAATAGCACCCGTTGCAATAGTTGGGTAAATATAATCAGCAACAAACTCTTCTTTTAGATCGACGATATGGCACTCAGAAGCACCTGACGCTAAGGCTTTTTCTGTTAAGCCAACGAGCTCTTCTTCACCTTGGCCGACGTCGGCACAAAATGCGATGATTTCACAGTCGTCATAAGTTTCTTTTAACCACGGGATAATAGCCGAGGTGTCTAAACCACCTGAATATGCCAATACCACTTTTTTAACACCGTTTTTTTTCACTGCATTAGACATGTTTATTTCCTAAAATCGATTACGTATATTTTCAATTTAAATAACGCCAGAGGCACTATTGACTTAATCTTTTGAATAACTTAAATAAGGTGACTAACTTAATAAGGTCACTAATACTGCATTTTGCGCATGCATGCGGTTTTCTGCTTGATGTAAAATCAATGAACCTTCGCCATCCATCACTTCATCTGTCACTTCCACACCACGATGTGCTGGCAAGCAATGCATAAAGAATTTAGCACCAGCTTGAGCCATTAGCTCACTATTAACTTGATATGGTGCAAAACGGGCTTTAATGTCAGCAAGCGGTGTTTCATCACCCATAGAAATCCAAGTGTCGGTGTAAATAGCATCATGGCCTTCAATGGCATTAATGTCTGCACTTAGAGTTAACTTGCCACCATTTTGCTTTGCTAACGCCTGAGCTTCTGTCACGATGAGTGCATCAGGGAATGCCCCTTCAGGGCAAATCACTGTCATGGTCATGCCTAAAATCGCTGCACCATAAATCAGTGAGTGGGTGACGTTATTACCATCGCCAACATAAGCCAGTTTTGCTTGGCTGACGTCATCAAATTGCTCTGATAGTGTTAAAAAGTCCGCTAGCGCTTGGCATGGATGGTACAAGTCAGACAAAGCATTAATCACCGGCACGCTGCCATGTTGAGCTAATTGTTCTATGGTGGTGTGCGAGTATGTTCTTGCCACAATAGCATCGGCCCAGCATGAAATGTTTGTCGCAAAATCAGCTACCGTTTCGCGTTGTCCCAACGCACCATTTTGTTGATCTAAGTATAAGCAGTGACCACCTAATTTATTAATGCCAATGTCAAAGCTGACTCGGGTGCGCAGTGATGGCTTTTCAAACAGCATCACAACGCTTTTACCATCTAAGGCGCGACGGTACTCAGCGGGATTATTCTTAATTTTTTTAGCCAGATCAATGATGGCTAAAAGCTGAGATTGAGTTAACTCTTTTATCGACAATAGGTGCTGCATATACTACTACTCCATTAAGGTTGTATTTGAGTCCCGACGGACCCACCTTTGACTAAGGTTTTTAACTGTTCGGCATCGCGCCATGAAGCAACTTGCACGGGTTTACCCATCCATTGAGCAACTTCCAATGCGGCTTCTACTTTGACTTTCATGCCTTTCTCAATCACCCCTTGGGCAACAAGATGTTCAATTTCACTTTTGTTTAAACTCTGTATTAACTGACCTTTACCATCTAACACACCCGATACGTCTGACAATAACACCAACGTACCGTTAACTAATTTTGCTAAGGCTGTTGCGGCTTGATCTGCGTTGACGTTTAACATGTCGCCTTGGCTAGAAATGGCAATCGAGCTACAAATTGGCATCCAACCTTGGCTTAAAATAAAGTTTAAGTAGGTCGCGTCTTTTGGCTCAACTTCGCCCACAAGTCCTAAACGCTCATCTTTGATTTTTGCAGTAACAACATTGCCGTCGCCTAAGCTCATGCCTACGCTAACAATGCCAGCTTTCGCTGCAGCTGCTTGTAAAATTTTGTTTGAGGTACCTGCTAGCGCGCCAACAATAATAGGAATTTGATCTTCTGGCGTAACACGTAAACCGTCTAATTTAACCGTTTCTTTACCATTAGCGGTTAATTGCTCATCAACCAAACAACCACCGCCATGGACTAATATGACTTGTTGACCCGCAGCAAGCATTTCGGCCGCTGCCGCCATTAAACGCGCCATGCCCATTTCGCATTGAAGCAACGCACCACCGACTTTTAAGACTAATACTGATTTTGTAGCCATTATTTTTATTCCTTCACTAATGCGAGTTAATTACACACCGAAATGGATTTTAATGCACTGTAGACCTTGGCTAGCAGCACCTTTCATTAAATTGTCTATCGCACTGGCGACCACTAAATAACCGCTGTTGGCATCATACTTCCAACCTAAATGACAATTGGGGGTGTTAACCACATCATCAACTTTAGGGAATTGATTGTGCTTTACTGTCACTATTGGCGCGTTGTCGTACACGCTATACGCTTTAGCGACATCGGCTTCTGTAGTGCCTGGTTTTAGTTGCACGGTAATGGTTGCCAAAATACCACGCTTAAAGTTGCCTAAATGCGGCGTAAAAATAACTTCCTGACCTAAATGTGTCGCAATCTCAGGCTGATGTCTGTGACCCAATACACCGTATGGCGTAAGGCTAACTTCGCAGAAACTGGTATGTAACTGTGCTTTACGACCTGCACCTGTTACACCACTCACGGCATTAATGACTGGATACATTTCAGTTAAGAATGGTTTAAGCGGTTTTAGTGCAGTAAGTGATGCCGTAGGATAACAACCTGGTACAGCAATCATTCTTGTTTGTTTAATTTGTTCGCTGTTCCACTCTGCTAAGCCATACACCGCCTGAGCTAATACATCAGGGTGAGTATGTTCAAAACCGTACCATTTTGGATATTGCGCCACATCGGCAAAACGATATGCACCGCTTAAGTCAAATACCGCTAAACCTTGCTGGTAAAACCATGCGGCAAGCTCTAGGCTAACTGAATGCTCAGTCGCTAAAACCACGGCATCGGCTTCGGCAACAATTTTCTTTTTAGCGTCATCTGATAACGGCGAAAGCGTATAAGCCATGTGACTATATGTAGGGTAAAGGTCGGCTAATTTACGGCCTTTATCTAAACTGTTTTCCGACACATACAACCCTTGAACGCTGAAGTTGCTGTCTGCGTTAATTAACGAAGTAATTTGTGCACCGGTATAACCACTGGCGCCAATAATTGCGATGCTTTTCATAAGTTTGTTTTCTTGTTAAATAATGAGAGAAAGTGTCAGCATAGCCTATTTAGACGGGGGCCGCCTAATTTTGAACTATCGTCGCAGGAAGTTCGCGTTGATTATTGATATAGTGGTTTTAGCAGTAAGAAAGCACATGTTTATTTTCATTTCTATCGTTCTATTTATGGTGTCGGTTAATGCTGTTTGCTAGACTATCACACAATATTAATTATGCAATATATGTGAATAAGTATTTTACATATTATTTTTTAGGATAACCCATGAGCACACTACCAGATCTAAAAAGTTGTTTTACACAGCTGATTGCAGCGCCATCAGTCAGTGCACTCGAAGCAGAACACGATATGAGTAATCATGCAGTTATCAACTTGTTGCAAAATTGGTTCAGTGAGCTGGGTTTTGAATGCGAAACCCCCACGGTAGAAGACTCGCGTAATAAACAGAACTTGATTGCCAGAATCGGCAGCGGCAGTGGTGGGCTTTTACTTGCGGGCCATACAGATACTGTGCCCTTTGACGAAGGCCGTTGGAGCCAAAGTCCATTTGAGATGGTTGAAAAAGACAATCGTTGGTACGGCTTAGGCACTTGCGACATGAAAGGCTTTTTTGCGTTGGTACTCGAAGCATTAAAAGACATGCCACTTGATCAATTCAAACGTCCGCTGACTATTTTTGCTAGTGCAGATGAAGAAACCACCATGAGCGGCGCTAAAGCATTTGCCGACTCAAAAGTTATCGCACCTGATTATGCGGTTATTGGTGAACCCACCAGCTTAAAACCTGTCTATATGCATAAGGGGCATTTAGCCCAAGGGATCCGCGTAATTGGTCGAAGTGGTCATTCATCTGATCCTGCTCGCGGCCTTAATGCTATTGAAGTTATGCATAAAGTCATTAGCCAGCTAATGAAGCTAAAGCAGCACTTAAGCGAGAACTATCGCGAAGATGCGTTTACTGTACCCTACCCAACCATGAACTTTGGCCATATTCATGGCGGTGATGCCGCTAACCGTATTTGTGGTTGTTGTGATTTACACTTAGATATTCGCCCTTTACCGGGAATGGAGTTAGCGGATCTGGAATTAATGGTATTGAACTACTTATCTGACATCAGTAAAGAGTATCCTGGCAGCATAAGTGTCAGTACTTTGTACCCAGGCGCAGAATCGTTTGCAGGAAAAGCAGATAATCCATGGACCAAACTCGTTGCAGAATTGTCTGGCAACGAAGCAGAAGTTGTCAACTATTCGACTGAAGCACCTTATATCAACAAACTAGGTTGCCAAACTTTAGTACTTGGGCCGGGCAGTATTAACCAGGCCCACCAACCAGATGAATTTATTGGCTTAGAATACTTAACGCCAACGGTAGAATTGATCAAAAAAATGATTTTTCATGCCTGCATTAAGTAAACATCAATAATCGGTGAAAGTTAAATCAAAATGTAACTTTTTTACGAAATAAAATTACAAAATACAGTGCCTGCGTATTGACCGATTTTGATACGCTGGGTATTGTGATGTAAGAGTTATTGGCAAAATCGTTCTTTTTTTCGGGAGTAAGTATGACAGAGCAAACGGCAGATATGTATGCGTCACTTCGATCAAATGTGGGGCATTTAGGCCAGATATTAGGCGAAACAATGCAAAACCATTTAGGCGATGCATTTTTAGAAAAAGTAGAACAAATTCGAATTTTAGCAAAAAAATCTCGCCAGGGTGACGAAGCCTCTCGTGAGCAAATGTTGGCATTATTAACCGCTTTACCAGACGAAGAACTGGTCCCTTTCGCCAAAGCCTTCAACCAATTTTTAAACTTAGCCAATATCGCAGAACAATTTCACACCATTAGCCGTAATTGCGACGAACTCGTGTGTGTGCCCGATCCAGTAGAGCAACTACTTGGACGCATGCTTGATACTGATTTAGATAAAAAAGATGTAATTAAGAGCTTAAAAAACTTAGACATCGATTTAGTATTAACAGCGCATCCAACCGAGATTTCACGCCGCACGCTAATTCAAAAATATGCGGCTGTAGTTGATTGCTTAACGGAACAAGAAAACAGCCAACTGACTGATCGCGAACGCCAACAAAGCACTCTGCGTCTGCGTCAGCTTATTGCCCAAATTTGGCACACCAACGAAATTCGTAACGAACGCCCAACTCCTGTAGATGAAGCACGTTGGGGGTTAAGCACTATCGAAACGTCTTTGTGGCAAGCTATTCCTGACTTTCTGCGTCAACTCAATGATCAAGTTGAGCAAAAGACCGGCCAGCAATTACCTATTGATGTCTCTCCGGTGAGATTTTCAAGCTGGATGGGCGGAGACCGCGACGGAAATCCGTTTGTAACGTCTCTCGTCACCCAAGAAGTACTCGATCGCAATCGTCATGCCGCAGCAAGATTGTACTTAAAAGATATTGTGAGCTTGCTTGGCGAATTGTCGATGGAACAAGCGAATGCTGAATTGTCAGCGTTAACAGATAACAGTAAAGAACCGTACCGCGATGTGTTACGCAAATTACGCTGCCAATTACGTGACACCATCGATTACCTTAATGCACGTCTTGAAGGTAAAAAACCTGACGTTGATACCAGCGAGCTAATTTGGCATAAATCAGATTTGCTTGAACCGCTTGAACTGCTTTATAAGAGTTTGACCGATTGCGGTATGAAGCTGATTGCTAATGGCTTGTTACTCGACATATTACGTCGTTTAGCGTGTTTTGGTATTCACATGTTACGCCTAGATATTCGTCAAGATGCTACCCGCCATAGTGACGTGATTGCTGAACTGACTCGTTATTTGGGCATGGGTGATTACAACCATTGGGACGAAAATGAAAAACAAGCGTTTTTACTGCACGAGTTAACCAGCAAACGTCCACTGATCCCAACAAATTGGAAACCGACGGATGATGTCGCTGAAGTTGTCAGAACCTGCAACTTAGTCGCCCAGCAGCCTGTTAATGCACTGGGCTCTTATGTGATATCAATGGCCAGCAAGCCATCTGACGTATTAACCGTATTATTACTGCTAAAAGAAGCCGGTTGCACTAATCCAATGCGCGTAGTGCCATTATTCGAAACCCTCGCTGACTTAGAGGGTGCCGCTGACTGTATGACTTCGCTACTGAATATTGATTGGTATCGTGGTTACACTAAAGGCATGCAAGAAGTGATGATTGGTTATTCTGACTCAGCCAAAGATGCCGGCGTAATGGCAGCTGCCTGGGCGCAGTATCGCGCACAAGAACAGTTAGTTGCTGTGTGTAAAAAAGCTGACGTTAAATTAATGTTGTTCCATGGTCGTGGCGGTTCTATCGGTCGTGGGGGCGGACCTGCTCATAAAGCTATTTTATCGCAACCACCAGGTTCGGTAGATGGTCGTATCCGTGTTACAGAACAAGGTGAAATGATCCGCTTTAAGTTTGGCTTACCAAAATTAGCGGTACAGAGTTTAGCGCTATATACCTCAGCGGTATTAGAGGCAACACTATTACCGCCACCAGAGCCTAAAAAATCGTGGCGTGATTGCATGCAACGTATTGCAGAAGAATCAGTACTGCATTATCGCGGCATCGTACGTGAAGAACCTGACTTTGTTGAGTATTTTAGATCCGCTACACCTGAAGTTGAGCTCGGTAAATTACCACTTGGTAGTCGCCCAGCTAAACGTAAAGTTGATGGTGGTATTGAAAGCTTACGTGCTATTCCGTGGATTTTTGCTTGGTCACAAAACCGCTTAATGCTACCAGCTTGGCTTGGTGCGGGTGAAGCACTACAAGATGCGGCAGATCGCGGCGAGTTAGAATTATTACGAGAAATGGAAGAGCAATGGCCTTTCTTTGAAACCCGTATTTCAATGCTCGAAATGGTCTACACCAAAGCAGAACCTAACTTAGCCAAGTACTACGAGCTATGTTTAGTGAAGCCAGAGTTACATCATTTAGGCGAGAAGTTACGACAACGTCTGCAATTGGGTATTGAAGCTGTATTATCATTAACCCAAGCGACAGAGTTAATGTCACATACGCCTTGGAGCCGTGAGTCTGTTAAACTGCGCAACCCTTACATAGATCCACTTAACTTCTTACAAACCGAGCTATTAGCCCGTACACGTAGAGAAGTTGAACCGTCTGCAGATGTTCAGCTAGCACTTATGCTGACCATTGCCGGCGTTGCAGCAGGAATGAGAAACACTGGATGATAACCTTGGTTAAAACCCTTGGACTTGGATTGTTATTGTTACTGACTGGCTGTGCCAGTCAGTACAGCATCACCGAGTCTGAAATAGAGCAGTACCTTAATAAAGACATGCATTTTGAAGTAAAACAGGGCAACAAGTTAATTGGTGTATCACTTAAGCTAAATGATATGCAGGTCGTGTTAGGCGCTAAGCCAAATACCATGGCTGTCACAGCAGCGACTGTGATTACCGTGAATAACCCGTTACTACCTATTCACGCTAAGCTTAAAACTACGTTCGAAGCAGTGCCTTGGTATGACAGTAATACCAAGAGTGTCTATCTTCAACAGTTAAACTTAGTCAAGGTTGAGTCCGAACCCGCCGATATTGAGCGTTACATCAGCCAGGCAACACCACAATTGATGGGATTTTTACGTAATTACCTTGAAAACCAGCCAGTGTATACCTTAGATACTCGCGACAGTAATCAAGCGTTAATGGCTAAAATGACCAAAGAAATTGCCGTACAACAGGGCAAACTGGTGGTTAAGTTTTAAGGCTATAATAGTTGTAATAAAAAGCACCTTCCGAGGTGCTTTTTTGTTGCTTTAAACGTATCGTAATCTATATCGCTATCAACACTTGAGTATCTCAAGTATCAGAAAACTGAGCATTTCCTAATCAATCAGAACCACGTACAATAACTTGGCAATATTGGAGTGCATAATAATCATGGGATAAATGATGCCGTTAATGGATGACGTAGCAAAACTAAAAGCACAACTGGCGGAGTTTACTTCACAGCAAGGCGCTCAACAGGCCGATGTAAATAGACAATTGGCTCAGTTCAGTCAACAACTTGATGCTTTGGCCCAACAGGTACAAGCGCAAAATAATAATGAACAACCGATAGCCTTGCCTGCTGAAAACTTACATGCCCCAGTGCATGAGAGTCGAGAAAACGATTCGAGCGGCAGTATCGTAGCCGATAAACCTCAATACTCGTCTTCTGCTTGGGAGCGCCAACCATTAGATATAAGTCATTCAGCGTTAACATCATCTCTATCAGAACAACAAACTTCGGTAGTCACAAAGTCACCCGCTAGACAAAGTGCCCTAAGTGCGATGGTTACTCAATTAGCTGACGCTATCGGTGAGTTCAGTGCGTCAGCATTTGCTCCCATTTCTGGGTTAACCGCACAAGCAAAAGAATTCTATCAGCATTATCAAAGTAAAGGGTTAGGGCCTGTATTTTTGATGACGGTTGCAGGCATTATTACCCTGACATTAGGTTTTGGTTATTTACTGCAGTTTTCAATTAACAACTGGTTTTCAGAACTGGGTAAAGCGTTATTAGGTTTAGGCGTAGCAAATAGTATTATTGTTGGTGGAGTATTTATTCGGCAAAAACGCCCAGGAATGCAAGACTTCGGCTCAGGCCTAGTTGGCCTTGGGCTTATTCTTAATTATTTGTGCCTATATTTCCTTGGACCGTACTTTAATCTTATTCCTGATATTGCCTGCTTTGGCTTGTTATTGCTTAATACGATATTGGGTTATAGCTTATCGTTTAAACTCGACACCAAAGTTGTCGCGATTGTCGCTTTACTTGGCGGATCACTCGCGCCATTGATGCTACTTGATGGTGGACAAACGCCGCTATTGTACCTGCCTTATTTAATGCTTATCGGTATTTGCTCGATGGTACAAAGCCACAAATTAGCTTGGCCAATACTCATCGAAATTACCGCCTTACTCCATATAGCTTGCATACAAATACTCAGCTTATTTATTCAATTGCCGCTGTCTGTCATTGATTGGCAAACCGGCCTAGCAGTATTAATGATCAATGGGCTGTTCTACCTCTACAGTATTGCCAGCTTATTATTTGTCATCAAGTCTGCATTAACACCAAGGCTGCTAGCGGTTCCAATCGCACTTATGGTTTTTACTCTCTACACCCTAACGGAGTGGAGCATTTTTGCTGGTGAGCTATTTGCACTTAATGCATTGCTGTGTGGGTTGCTATATTGGGTAATTAAACGCGATAAAGATATTAGTGCCCTAGCCTTGGCTTTTGCCGGAAGCTTTGCTGGTTTTGCCGCACTGTTTTTACTCAGCGTCGAACTGATGGGTTTAGTGCTGTTATTAGAGGGATTATTGTTACTGTGGATTGGCTGTAAACAGTTGTTTAGCCCTATTAGAGCAGAAGCCTATGTCTTACTCGTACTAGGCATAATAAGCAGCTTTGCTTACGTCTTTGATGTGCTAGCCCTGTCACGCTATGACAATGATGGCCTATTAGGATATCAAGCATTATTGATTATATCGATGGCACTAACCTGTGCGATGACTTTTGTAGCGCAAAAGCTTCTGAGCCGCCATCAAGCTGATTTAATGCAATTTGAACACCTAGTAGTACGGTTTATCCGCGAGTTACTTGGAGTGCTCTATACAGTAACCTTGTTACTCATTAGCTTCTTTATCACCGAGCAATATTGGCTTAATACATTACCATTAATCAGCTTTTTACTACTGTACATGAGTGCTAAACACACCCTACGTTTTAGCGAAGTATTAGCCTGGTTATTGCAACTACCGTTATTAGGGTTAGTTATTTTTGGCATGATAGACGCTGATAGTCTTAGCTTTGCCGACCAAGCAATGAACGCTAAATTAGCCCGTTTTGAACTCTTTATCGGATTACTATTGGCGTATTATTGGTACAAAAAATATTATGCCAATGCCAAGTTAATCCACGTTGCTTACTATGTTCAGTTAGCATGTTATCTCGCGCTACCATTACTATTATTGCCCAAAGTCATACGCAGCTATCCTGACTACATTGCTATCTCATTATGGTTAAGCAGTATGATGAGTCTAGGTTTAGCTTACTTTATTAATCACAAGAGTCTTCGCTATGAGTCGCAAATACTCACGGTATTAGCAACCATGGTTACAGCAGCAATGTGCCTAGCAGAATTGTGGCAAGGACTTGCTGCATTGACAATAGGATTGCTATTACTCGGATTAATTAGTGTACGCTATGTACAATTACCAAAAAAGTGGCAGCAAATTACTACGCTACAATGGCACATTGCTCCATATTATATTGCCTTAGTCATAGCCGTAATAAGTCAAACTCTCACTAACCTAATCCATCCATCATGGGCAATAACAGCGTTAATCATCTGTGGATATTTTAGTGTTATTACCGAAAGAAACACACGCATAGGTCAACATTTTAAGCAGGCCTTAGCACCAAGTTATAGCTTGGCGTATTTTGCTATTTTTGCTTGTGCCATTTTACCCATCCTATTTCACAGCGAAACACAACTCACCCTTAATATTGATAATGTTCTGACCAATTTAGCAGAGCTTGGAGTGCTGATTTTATTAGGTCGTTATTTGTTAACAGCAAGATTAGGTATTAGAGCACACAGAAAAATTATCTCTTATGTCACGCTTAAGTGGGCTTGGCATGCTTTATTGGTGATAAGTTATTTACTGTGGAGCTATCAATTCGACCTAATTATTGCTGCACCAATGAGTGCAGTGCTGTTAGTTGTGCATGCTAGTGTGGTGATGTTTATAAGCTTACGGCCTCAACAAGCAAGCCTAGTCAGGCTAGCAGCATTACTATTTGCTTTGGCATGTATCAAAGTGATTGTTGTTGATATGGCGTCATTTGAATTAATTCAAAAAATCGTCGCCTTTATTTTGATTGGCGTTATTTTATTAACGGTTGCTTACTTTTATCAAAAAGCGAAAAACAGTCAATTGGCTGATGACATTACAGCCTAGTCATTAAATCTAGCTTGCTTACACCAATGGTAAGCAAGCGAGAAATACACTTACTTGGCGAATCTAGGTATGGACGGGTAATCAACAATAACGGCTTCTTCAAGTAGTGCACGACGAAGCATATCGTAAGCAATTGCCGTACTCATACTTCTCACAAGCTGACGTGAGCGCTTTGGTAACTTGACCATTTGACTGTATACGCCATGTTTAGTTGCTAATGCTATAGCGACTGTTCCAACGGGCTTATCATCTGAGCCTCCGTCAGGGCCAGCAATACCACTAGTAGCTAAAGCATAATCACTATCAAGAATACCTCGTACGCCTTGCGCCATCGCCTCAACAGTAGCAATAGACACTGCACCATGATCATCTAAGATCTGTGGATTAACGCCCAGCACTTTCACTTTAGATTCATTACTGTAGGTCACTAAACCATGATGCAAGTACGATGAACTCCCTGCAAAGTCGATCAATTGACTGGTGATCATGCCACCTGTGCAAGACTCTGCCACACTAAGACTAAAACCAGATTGGTATAATCGATGATGGATCTCTGCTGCTAATGTTGGCCGATTTTCAGCAACAACCGCACAACCTAATAAAGCTTTAACCTGCTTTGTTACATCAGGTAGCTGACGGATAGCTTTTTCACCACGAGCAAAAATCTTAATTTCAATGTGTGGCATAGATGAGCGATAACCTAGCTCAATGCCTTGTGGCAAAGTGATGTCTGACAATGTATCTGCTAATGATGACTCACCGTGACCAATTGTAAGTAATTTTTCTAAAGCCGATTTTTGTTGTACACCGAACTCTTGAGTAATAAACGGAATAAACTGTTCAGTGATCATGTGCTTTAATTCAAACGGCACGCCTGGAGTAAAGAATAACCATGCGTTATTCAGCTTCACTCTAAAGCCACATGCTGTCCCAACAGGATTATCTACCATCACAGCAGAAGCTGGTAACCAAGCCTGCTTTAAATTACTCTTGGCCATTACACGATTATTACGCGTAAACCAATCTTCCAAATGTTCACGCCATTGCACATTTTCGACAAGGTCTTCACCTTTAGCTTTCGCCATGGCTAACGCAGACATATCATCACTGGTAGGCCCCAATCCACCATTAACAATAATGATATCTGCATGCTTACTGCGTTCTTGGAATGCAGCAACAAGGTCATCCATCCGATCGCCAACCGTCACTCGATGTTGCATCTCGATACCTAACTCCATCAAAGTATTCGCAACCCAAGCAGCATTGGTATCGACTATTTGGCCAGAGAGTACCTCTTCGCCAGTACAAATCATTTCTAACTTCATCATTATTCCTAATCCCATGCTATTGGCACTTAAGTTAGGGGAGCAATATGTGAATGGCAAGACAATAGATCGCATTTATCCAAAATTAGCCAATAAAAGACTTAATGAATTACAACAACACAACAGTAATATCTCAAAAATAGCTACATTGATTATTTTGATATTGATTCAATGTATTAAAGTATTATCAAAAATGAAAGACAATACAAAATAATGTCGGACAAATTACAAGGCCTATTGCCGCTTAATGAAACAGAAATGTCGCGGTTGATTTTCACATACGAAAAAGGCCTTTGCATTGCAGCAAAGGCCTTCATCTTAAGGTGGCAGTGCGGACGCTGCTTATAATAAAGAATGAACTAGTCATCTGGCGTGACTGGTCACTTTCTATTGATTGAGAGTCAACCGTCCAAATAGATTGGATGAATGCAAAGCAATACCGGGAACGTTGTTGGACCAACTAAATTAATGCAGCGCTTGTGGCTGTTGATATCTGTTCGGGGAAAATGGGTAAGCTTCAGATACAAAAAAGCCTCGTCAATAGACGAGGCTTCTATGTAATTGGCGGAGCGGACGGGACTCGAACCCGCGACCCCCGGCGTGACAGGCCGGTATTCTAACCAACTGAACTACCGCTCCTTTAGCAAATTGCTTACGCACGATGCTAAATGCTTTTTAAGTCGCTAACGTGTCATGGTTAGGAGACTCGCTTCATAATGAAGCTACTCTTTCGAGTCAATTAGGCGCCTGGAAATGACCTACTCTCGCATGGGGAGACCCCAAACTACCATCGGCGATACTGTGTTTCACTTCTGAGTTCGGAATGGGATCAGGTGGTGCCACAGCTCTATGGTTTCCAGACAAATTTTGTTTATCTAACGCACTATTCTTGATGCATTAAATAATAATTCGGAAAGCTGATTGCTTTATCTGAGTTTGAATCTCGTTACACTATTTAAGCGTCCCATCCTAATACTAAGTCGTATCAGTAAAACCCATCTGGGTTGTATGGTTAAGCCTCACGGGTCATTAGTACAAGTTAGCTC